>NZ_JSYF01000332.1:0-1089 GCF_054824225.1 Pontibacter sp. HJ8 | reverse complement strand
AGGGTAGCGGGCTATGTTCAAAGAATATTTATTCGGATGAACAGCCTTGCAAGGTGGAGGATGTTATCAAAAAAGTGTTATATTTAAATGCATATTGCGGGCATAGAGGTTTCAGTATACCTGCTACCGTACCAGGTATAGCCTATGCTTTTTGCTTTATCTAAATATCTCTATTTACCGTAGTAAGGAATGCTCAACCAGGTAGTTATACAACATCCCTACGTACTCCGAAACGAAGTATCCTATTTCTACCTGGCAAATCCAGACAACATTTAACCCTAGCCCATATGAAGCAGTTTTTAGCAATTGCATTTTTGATCCTATGTTGTTGCATCACAGGTATGGCGCAATCCGCCAAAAGCACGTTTGACCCCAAAAGCCTGCAGGTAGCCTGGGAATTGGTTGACAATAATTACCAGAATCAATCCCAATCACTCTCCACTATCACCCTGAAAAATACCGGCAAAGCGCCCTTTCCGGCGACAGGCTGGAGTCTGTACTTTAATGGCTCTGCTAACATTGCGGTACGGGAGGGGCAGGCGCCGGTTCGGGTGGAGCATGTCAACGGTGACCTGCTACGGCTGATACCGACTGAAAATTCCAAAAGCATTGCTGCTGGTGATTCACAGCGCATTGAATTAGTCGGCCGGGGCAGAGTAAACAGCACTTCGAATGCTCCTGTCGGTTTCTATCTGGTGTGGGACAATGCGCCTAACAAAGGCTTGCCCGTTAAATCGGAGATCAGGCAGCCTGATCCGGCAACTGTCGGTAAAATCAATGCCGCCGGCTGGATAACACCTGCTCTCGTGTATGAACAGAACGAGACCATAGCTGATCTCCCGGCAGAAAAACTCCCAAAAGTTTTCCCGACACCCGCCAACTACACAGAAACCGGAAAAACCTTTACGTTAACTGCGGCTATACCTATCGTAGCCGATAACGCCTTCAAGCGTGAAGCAGCATTACTGGCCAATCACTTGTCCACTGTATTAACCAAAAAGCCGGTCGTTCAAACCACTGGCAAAGGGACCGCCATCCGACTGCAAAAGAAAGAAGGATTAGGCCCTGAAGCGTATGAGCTGCAGGTTT
>NZ_JSYF01000331.1:0-9193 GCF_054824225.1 Pontibacter sp. HJ8 | reverse complement strand
CTTTGAATGAAGTCATAGAATATTTCGACCACAGTGTAAATAACATATTAGGAGTAGATTATTCAATAGGCGACAAGACCTTAACTGTTTTCAATGACTTGTTGAGAGATTACTCTGTCTCTCAAATTTATGGAATTATCTACAGATCTGTTAATAACGCTTTACGTTTCAGAGTGGAGAAAGGAGCAACACTTAAGCACGCAGCAAATACCATTATTGGCAATGCACAGAATTACGCAGAGCGAGCAAAAGTAAATAATTGGGATCTTTCCAAATATAAACGAATTGAAGATTGTCCAGAATCTGCACTAAGCAAGTTCTTCTTTGAGCGAATTTTGAGAATTGGCTATAACGGTTTCAATGAAGTTCCCAATATAGAAATATTAAGAAAGGAATAAATTACAGAGCAATAGATATAAATATCCCCCGCTCCTTCGGATTTGCAATCCAAAAGCGACTTACCTGCGGATTTATAATCCCCAATTACAAAAGTTCCGGATTACAACTCCGAAACAGCAAACGTACAGCAATCAATACATGCTCATCCAACCCATCCATACCAACAGGCTTGTGCTTGTCCCCTTTACGCTTCCGGTGGCGCAGGCGCTTTTAGCCTTCAACACAGGTATACTTGCCCAGATCGGCCTGCAACCGACGCGCTTCTGGCCCGACCAGGAGAGCATGGACACCTTGCCCCGCATCATTAAAAGACTGGAGCAGGTACCGGAGCCAACCGGGTTCGAATCCTGGATGATCGTGCTGAAACACAATGCCACGGTGATAGGCGATGCCGGTTTCAAAGGAGCACCAAATCAGGAAGGGGCGGTGGACATTGGCTATTCTATTATCGAGCAGGAACAACAGCAAGGCTATGGGCTCGAAACAGCCAAAGCCCTTATGGATTGGGCCTTCCGGCAACCTGATGTAAAAGCGGTTACAGCAAACTGCCTTCTGGAAAATGCAGCCTCGATCCGGCTACTGGCAAAGCTAGGTATGCGGGAAATTGTGCGGGACGATGAAATGATCTACTGGAAGCTGCCAAAATCAGAGGCTGTAACAAGGTAAACAGTAAAGAGCTTTTTTTAGTCCCTCTGCTGTATGGCCCAAAAGGAGGCCATTGCAGGCTATATCTAGTATTAATGGCCCTCCTGCGCTTTGCCCGTCTGATCCAGCGCAGCTTTTAAGCCTGTTGCCAGTTTCTCGGCAGGGCCTACGCCCCAGTAGTGCAGAAAAAAGATGCGCGGCTCCTCGTGCACCATGTGGTTGTGCACCGCTACTACCTCAATGCCATTCTCTACCAGCGCTTTGATGACGGGCGCTACCTCATCTTCCAACATGGCAAAGTCACCGGCTACCGCCGCGCGCTCGGGCGAGCCTTGCCACGAGGCCCAGGTATTAAACCCCATAAACGTACTTACCTGCTGGCCATGCTCCTGCAGCTTTACATCGGGCCGGCCAATGGTCACTTTATAAATGCCACTGTTCATCTCACCGCTTTGGCCCAGAATAGCTGTAAGCCTCTGCACGTCGAGGGAATTTTGCACTTGCTGCGCTGTTGCCTTGCCGGGATCGCCGCCTCTTAGTTCGGTTACTTTATCCAGCACCGCTTTTACTCCCTTTGCTAAATGTTCTTCCGAGCCATTCCCCGCTATGTGCATGAACATGACGCCAGGCCGATCGCGCACAAAGTGGTTGTGCAGTCCTGTTAGGGTGAGCCCGTTGTTGATAATGACCTGCTGTACCGGCCCAATCTCATTTTCTTTCACAACGATATCGCCCATTAGTATGGCTCCTTTTGGTGCCGGGCTGAAAGCGGCCCAACTGCCTAAGCCCATCGGCGGGATGATTTTGAAGCCATCCACTTCCACGTTCAGGTCGTGCTGCGGCACCGTGATCTTATATTCGCCTTCGTTTTCCTGCCCTTTCATGCCCAGCATCTGCTCTATGGCAGCGGTGTTCAGCTTACGCTCCTGCTTGTTAGCAGCAGCATGTTGCCCTACAGCAGCCGATAAAGCCCATAGGCAGAAAACCAGCGAAATCATTACCCTTCTTATTATCATTGTCATTGAGGTTGAGCTATACTTTCTTTTACGACAACGACAGCAAGTCAGCGCTTACAGTAGCGCTGGTTTCGGGCTTAGATGGGCTGATAATATCCTGACAGGTACATCGCCAACCCGGCCAGGGCGCTCACGACGATCCACGGAATCATTCCTATCTTAAAGCGGTACATGGCCACTAGGGAGACGATGATCCAGCCGAGGCTGAAATAATCTACAGCTAAGCCCTCTCCACTTCCTTGGAAGATAACTGCCCTACCAAAGTACACGGTCAGGTTCAGGATAACCCCCACCACGGCAGCGGTTACGATGCTTAGCACGGCCTTCACACTGGTGTTGCTCTGGGTTCTTTCGATGATGGGAGCCCCTACCAGTATAAACAGGAAGCAGGGCAGAAAGGTATAAAATGTAGTGGTCAGCAGCCCCAGCGTACCCATGAGCAGGGAGCCGGCAAAGTGATTGTAACCGGCCATAAACCCGACAAAGGCCAGCACCATGATCAGCGGCCCCGGTGTGGTTTCGCCCAGCGCCAGCCCGTCGATCATCTGAAAGCTACTGAGCCAGTTGAATTTCTCTACCGTTACCTGCGCCACATAAGGCAAAACCGCATACGCGCCACCAAACGTCACCAAAGCGGCCTGTGTAAAGAAGATGGAGAGCTTATTCCAGAAATCGTGGTCAGGAAGCAGCACGTAGAACAGCACGAAAGGTGCTGCCCAAAGCAGCAAGGCAACCGCCACCTGGCGCGTTACCCGCTTCCAGCTAAAACCGGTATGGGGCAGCACAGAGGCAGCATTTATATAATACCCGGTTTCGTCTGCTGCTGCCTTCTCATCAGTAGCCTGCTCTGTAAGCGCTCCGGGGAAGAATTTCAGCAGGATGACAGCCAGCACGATCGTGGCCAGGATGATGAGCGGGAACGGCACATTGAAAAAGTAGATCAGAATAAAGCTCAGGAGCGCCAGCCCGTAGTGCTGCCAGTTTACCAGTGCTTTTTTACCGATCTTGATCAGTGCCAGCACCACAATGGCCACTACGGCAGGCTTCAACCCATAGAACAAAGCAGCTACCCAGGGAATGCTGCCATAGGTCACATACACGATACTGAGTGCCAGCAGGATGAACACCGACGGCAGCACAAACAGGATGCCAGCCGCCAGACCGCCCCGCACGCCGTGCAATAGCCACCCGATGTAGGTAGCCAATTGCTGCGCTTCGGGCCCCGGCAGCAGCATGCAGTAATTCAACGCATGCAAAAACCGGGCTTCAGACACCCATTTTTTCTGGTCGACCACAAATTCGTGCATGATGCCGATCTGCCCGGCGGGCCCGCCAAAGCTGATAAAGCCCAGTTTCAGCCAGAAGAAGAAGGCTTCCCTGAAACTGGGCTGCTGAGAGGACAAAGTAGTAGTTGCGCTTGTATTAGCTTGCATAGAGGAAGCATTTAGCTCGTAATAAGGTGATGTGAGCAGCCGCAACAAAGGGCTGTATTATTTTGTAGCCTGCAACTACGGCAGAAGCGTGCACCTGCTTTACCTTTCGTGTTGGCAGCTATACCTGATTCAGAAATCTACTTTATACAGATCCTCCATCTGCCTTTGGGTCACAAAGCGGGGCATGGCGCGGAACAGCGTGTTGCGCAGACGGCCTAGCAGTGGATTACGCCAATGGGCTACTGTACCCAACAGGCGCGACATCTGGATCACCTTTGCCGTACGGGCTTTCCGGCGTTTTTCGTACTTCTTCAGGGCTTTTGCCAGCACGGACTCCTGCTGCAGGCACTGGGCCAGCACCACGGCATCCTCAATCGCCTGGCAGGCGCCTTGCCCCATGTTGGGCGTAGTAGCATGTGCCGCGTCCCCGAGCAGGACAATACGACCATGCACAAAATGCTCCAGCGGCTTGAGGTCCGCAATATCATTCCAGATAAGCTGCTCCGGGGCAGTGGAGGCTAGAACAGCCTCTACCGGAGAGTGTACTTCTTCAAAATGGCGGGCAAGTTTCTCGGGGGTCATGCGGCGCATTTTCTCGTCTTGCTGCGGGGCGTTGATGCAGGCATACCAGTAGATCTTATCGCCCTGCAACGGTGCTATACCTACCCGCCCCTGCGGCGCCCACGTTTCGGCCGAAATCATGTTGTTGATATTTACGCCGGGATTGTCAATAACGGCCCGCCAGCAGGTATAGCCGGCATAGCGCGGCACGCTTTGGGGCACCAGCAACTGGCGGACTACAGAGCTGATCCCGTCGGCCGCGATCAGCAGGTCGGCTGTGGCCTGGCTGCCATCCGCGAAGGTTACTTTTACCTGCTCTCCCTGCTGTTCTACCGATTCACAGCGCTTGCCCAGCACCACGGACTCCGGATGCAGATGACTCAGCAGCACTTCGTGCAGGTCGGCGCGGTGTATTACAAAATTGTTGATGCCATACTTGCTGCTCAGGGGCCGGGTATCCATGTTGCTGATCTCCTGGCCGTGCTCATCAAAAATAACCAGTGCATCGAGTTGCTTGCCACGGGCTACCACATCCTCTACCACGCCCAGCCGCGCCAGCCCCTGCATGGCATTGGCCGCCAGCCCCACGCCTGCGCCCAGCCCCCTGAACTTCGGCGCTGCCTCATACACAGTCGTATCTATACCTGCCTGCTGCAGTGCAAGGGCTGCACATAAGCCGCCTATACCTCCTCCTATTACAATAGCTTTCATGATGCTATACCTGTTAGAATTGTCATGCGTCTGATCTTTATACTGCGATGAGCACGCCGGTAGTTATCCGCCTTCTATCCACTAAACCCGCTCCTGACCTCTCCGGGAGGAGCATCACTTGTAGCGAAGTCTCTTAGCAAGACCCACAAAAAAGGCAGCACCAGAATTACCCTCATGCTGCCTTGCTTCCGTTCCGGCGTCCTGCTTCAAAAATTTTTGTCCTTCTTCGCCCGGAAAATGTGCTCCGTGTTACCATATCTGCAACCTATACCTATACCTTCACCTCATCCTCCACTGCCTGTCGCCCGAACACTTTGGCGATCCAGCGGGGCAGCACTATGGAGCCCAGCACCAGGTATGGATAGTAGGTGATCAGGCGATAGAGCACAACCACGATGTTGCTGAACCCACCCAGGAACAAGCCGAAGAAACTTGGGAAGGCCATCTCGACGATACCGGCTCCGCCCGGCGTGATGGCCACCAGCATCACGATCCAGAAGATGAGGTTGCGGGAGATGATAAGCAGGTGTTCACTTAGTGTTACGTCGGTAAAGGCTGCGATCAGGCAGTTGAGCAGGAAGTAGCGGGCACACCACACAAATATGGTGGAGATGATGGCTCTGGCCCAATAATTAAAGTCTTTGCCCTTCAGCTGCTGCGAGGCCCACACGATCTCGTTGCCATGCTGAAAAGCATTCACACGCCATTTCCGGAACAGCTTCAGGGAAGTCAGCTTCAGCAGTATCCACTTGAAGGCCCGTGGCCTCACAAAAAGTGCATAGATCATGATGAAGGTATAGATGGCAATGAGGAAATAACTGATGTAGAACGCTGTCTTGAGCGCCGATAGGTCAGAGCCGCCAAAGCCAAAGGTAGGGAACACTTCTCCCTGCGTGGCCAGCAGCGCGATGGGCGCCGCCAGAATGAAGAACATGTTATCCAGCACGGCCGTGACCATGACATAGGCCAGGGATTTACCCAGCGGTATACCTTCTTTGTGGAGGAGGATGGTGGCAATGGTGCTCCCGCCTACGACTGAGGGTGTGATGGCAGAGGCAAACTCCCAGAGCATGATCACGTCGAGGCTGTTGCGCCAGCTCAGAAACTTATCGGTCAGGCTACGGATGCGGTACATATAGCCTACATCCCGTATCAGCAGCACCAGCAGCGCTGCTGCCAGCCACCAAATATTTGCTTGCGTGATCCCCTTCAGGTCATCGAGCCCGTCATCTTTGAGAAACAACCAGGCAGTAGCTCCCAGTCCCAAAAAAACAGGGATCAGGACCTTGATCGGACTAAAGTTCTTCAGTATGGTCTTCTTATTCTGATCCATGCAGACTGCTTAACCCAACTCCACTGTGAGCGTTTCTCTCTTTTGCTTTGTAAAACTACTTAACTATTCGTCAACTAGGGGGAAACGGTTGGGCTTTTTGAAAATTTAAGGTATAGCTACTCGATCAGCAACTGCGTCACCTGGGCTGCCTGCCCGTCGGCTGCAGTGATCATAAAGTCGTTGAACCCCTCTCCTACTTCCACCCCGATCAGGTTGAGCTGCAGCATATCCAGAATAGCCAGGAAGTTGAAGATCAACCCGAGCTTCTCGGGGAAGGCGGACATGATCTCGGAGAAAGCAACCTGTTGCCGCTCCTCAATAGCCCGCAAAATGTAGTCCCGCTGGCCCTCGATGGTATACGGATAGGTATAAACGGTGTGCTTCGGGCGGTTCTGCTCTTCTTCGAAGCGGTGCATGACCTTATCGAACACCCGCATCAGTTTGTAGAGGCTCAGGTCCTGCAGCTCGTACTCAAAGTGGTTGGCCTTGGCGATCTGCTGCAGTTCCTCGTCTATGTTGCCGCGGTTCTCCTGTGCCAGGCGCATGTCCTCCATCTGCCCCAGGTCGCCCAGCGCCCCCTTGTACTTTTTATACTCCAGCAGGTGTAGCACCAGTTCCTGCCGCGGATCTATCTCGTTTCCCTGTTCATCCTTTTCGGTGCGCGGCAGCAGCATTTTGGCCTTGATGCGCATCAGTGTGGCAGCCGTCAGGATAAAGTCGCTGGCCACCTCAATATTGAGCTGCTCCATTTGCCGGATGTAGAACATGAATTCGTTGGTGATCTGGAAGATCGGAATATCGTGTATGTCCAGCTCATCACGCTCTATAAAGAAGAGCAGCAGATCGAACGGCCCCTCAAACAACGGTAATTTTATTTCGAAACTCACTTCTCTGGCCTTAAGGTTAGTGCGCGCAGCGCTTCAGGTTGACAAAAATACTAATTTATTCGGATGAAACAGAAGCTCCTGTACGCCGCCCGGAGAGCCCCGGACCTGCAAAGCAGAACAAAAACAGATTTCAGCTGTATAAGTTTAACACTATCAAGAAGGAGAGCCTGGGCTTAAGTTCCGCTCAGAATAAAACAACCTGACCTGCAACGCTTTACAAAAATTTACATATATTCCCCCGTAGGCTGCCGTGGCAGAATCAGAGAGAAAAGCAGCTCGTGTTCTGAAATTTATTAACTTTACGCTTTGTCCGGCCCAGGTATTTTGCGCTTTGCAAACTTTTGCCGGAAAAATTTGTTGGAGGTCTATAAAGACATTTCTATGATCATTAAACCTGGAGAGCTGCTTGCCTCCATTGACACGCCTGCCGACCTGAGGAACCTGAAGGAAGAGCAACTGCTGCAGGTATGCCAGGAGCTCAGGCAATACATCATCGATGTGGTATCCATCCACGGCGGTCACTTTGGTGCCAGCCTGGGCGTAGTAGAACTGACCACAGCGCTGCACTACGTGTTCAACACACCGTACGACCAGCTGGTATGGGATGTAGGCCACCAAGCATACGGGCACAAGATCCTCACCGGCCGACGTGATAACTTCCATACGAACCGCAAGTATGGCGGCCTCTCCGGTTTCCCCAAACGCAAAGAAAGCGAATACGATACCTTTGGCGTAGGCCACTCCAGCACCTCCATTTCGGCGGCACTGGGTATGGCGGTTGCCTCGCAGTACAAAAACGAAGAAGACCGGCAGCACATTGCCGTGATCGGCGACGGTGCCCTGACAGGCGGCATGGCCTTTGAGGCACTCAACCATGCCGGCGCTACCAATACCAATTTGCTGGTGGTGCTCAACGACAACTGCATGAGCATCGACCCGAATGTGGGCGCACTCAAAGAATACTTAACAGATATCACTACCTCGCGCACCTACAACAAGCTGCGCGACGAGCTGTGGAATGTCCTGGGCAAGATCAGCAAGTTTGGTCCGAATGCCCAGCACATTGCTTCCAAAATAGAAAGCGGCATCAAAGCCACGCTCTCCAAGCAGAGCAACCTCTTTGAAGGCCTCAACTTCCGTTATTTCGGCCCGATCGACGGCCACGACATCCATCACCTGGTGTCGGTCATGGAAGACCTGAAACGCATACCCGGCCCCAAGATCCTGCACGTGCTCACCACCAAAGGCAAAGGGTTTGCCCTTGCCGAAAAAGATCAGACCAAATGGCACGCACCGGGCCTGTTTGACAAGATCACAGGCGAGATCTACAAAACGCACCACGACACGCCACAGCCGCCCAAGTACCAGGATGTGTTTGGCCATACCTTGGTGGAACTGGCTGAGCAGAACGAGAAGATCATGGGTGTAACGCCTGCCATGCCTTCCGGCTGCTCGCTCAACATCATGATGAAGGCCATGCCGGACCGAGCCTTTGACGTAGGTATAGCCGAGCAACATGCAGTGACTTTCTCGGCCGGCCTGGCCACGCAGGGTTTGGTGCCGTTCTGCAATATCTACAGCACGTTCATGCAGCGCGGTTACGACCAGGTGGTACACGATGTGTGCCTCCAGAACCTGCACGTGGTATTCTGCCTTGACAGAGCCGGTTTTGCTGGTGCCGATGGCCCGACGCACCACGGCGCTTACGACATTGCCTACATGCGCTGCATCCCCAACATGGTGGTAGCTGCCCCGATGAACGAGCAGGAACTGCGCAACATGATGTATACTGCTTCGCAGGAAGGTGCCGGTCCGTTCACGATTCGCTACCCACGTGGGGAGGGAGTTATGCCGGAATGGCGCACGCCGCTGGAACTGCAGCCAATCGGCAAAGGCCGCACGGTTCAGGAAGGCGAAGAAGTAGCGATCCTGACCTTTGGCCACATCGGCAACTATGCCGTAGATGTTTGCCAGAAACTGGGCTACGAAGGCCTCACGCCGGGCCACTACGACATGCGCTATTGCAAGCCGCTGGACGAAGAACTGCTGCACCACATTTTCGGGAAGTATGGCAAAGTGATCACGGTGGAAGACGGCTGCCTGCAGGGCGGCTTCGGAAGCGCCGTGTTGGAGTTCATGGTAGACCATGGCTATACCTCGCAGGTAAAACGCCTCGGCATACCGGATGTTATTTTTGAGCACGGCTCC
>NZ_JSYF01000330.1:0-2268 GCF_054824225.1 Pontibacter sp. HJ8 | reverse complement strand
AGAGTGTCACTACTTTTGGTGAGCTGACTATCCCCTGCTGCGATCATTGCCATACCCAACATGTCATTCCGCTGGAACAGGAGGTGGAACAGGCTGCCGCTCAAGGTATGGCAGGTATAAAAGCCTTAGATGAGAAAAGACTTTTTCAGTGGATCGGCAAAATGTATTATGGCACCCTGGTTACCGAACTTATCAAGGAATCAGACCCGCTGATCAGGCCGGAGCATGCTGTCAGCGAGAACCCTAAAATGCTGGGCAAATTCAGGGAGTTTTTTAAAGTGCTGCAGTCACTGCGGGTACCCATGGTTTTCTCTGATTTTATACCTTGTTCGCTTTTCCTGCTGGAAGTAAGCCCTACGGAAGACGAGCTGCCCTTCGAGTACCAAGATGAGCTCACCACGATGGCTTTCAGCATCAAGCTGGGCCCCGTCGCGATCGTGTGTACACTCTTGGACAACGGCATTATCCGGAAGGCGCTGGGGAAGCTATACCGTATCACACAGGGCGAGCAGTTACACCCCATACAAGTGGCTGAATTCAAAGCCCGTGTATTTTATGCCGCCTACATCTTCAATGTGGTGCCCGAATATTTTGAGCGCCCCCTGAAACCCGAAGACGCTCACCTCACCTTGGACACCATCATTGATGATGTCACGAATGAGATATTCAATCCCTGGGAAGCTAGTGCGTATGCACACATGCTGGAAGAAATGCTGAAGCCCTGGAGCATACGCGAAAAAGAAATTCTGGCTAATCCGCGACAGCCGCTCAGCTTCCTGGTAAATGATCAGGCTGAATTTCAGCACATGGAGCGATATCAGAAGCTAGGCTAAGATACGCCTATATTGTTCTCCCGCTATACTACAAAGAAAAAGCGCCTGCAACTCATATAGTTGCAGGCGCTTTTTCTTGCTATGCCTTGTTGCTTATTGCTCAATCACAAAGCTCACATTCACAATGGAGGTTACGATCACCTCACCACCTGCTATGGAGGGGCCACCACCATTTTGCGCCATATCCTGTTCCATCATCATGGTCGACTTGGCATACTGAACCCGCGGAACTCCACCCAGATTTTGCTCGCTGATGGAATAAACTTTGCCCACTTTAGCTCCCAGCTCTGATGTCATAGCATTGGCTTTTTGTTTAGCATCTGCTAAAGCGCGTTTGCGGGCCTCTGCTTTATGCTTTTCCACGTTAGACACCCGGAAGTAGATCCCATCGATCCGGTTTACACCGTTGTCATAAAGGCCGGAAAGCAGCTCATCAAACTTGTTCAGCTTCTTCACCACAATGGTCATGGTTTTCTGGGCCAAGTAAAAATCCGGATTTGCTTTGCCATACTCGCTTGAGGTATAGATAGGCTGCAGATTCACATGAGAAGTCTGAATGTCTTTGGCATCTACCCCCTGTTTGCGCAGGTAAGCGATGATGGCAGCTGCTTTGCTGTCGGTCTGCTTTCGTGCCTGATCCAGGGTTTTCTCACGCATTTCTACCCCCAGGTTGATAACGACTTCATCTGGCTCAAGCTTTACTTCCCCTACCCCATTCACGCTGATGAGCGGGGGCAGGATCTGTTGCTGTGCCTGTACCTGCAGTACACTTACAAGTAGTACAACCAGGGCAATCCACGATACTTTTTTCATAATTCTTTGGCTTTGGTATTTATATGGTAAATAACGACAAATATAGCTAGAAGCTATATAGCAGCATTATTACAAATCCTGTACCACAAAAGCTTGAAACACCCACCTATAAAAAAAGACCCCTGGCCGGATTGGCCAGGGGTCTTGTATTTCAGCAGCTTAGGCTTAACTTTCAAATTCAAAATCCTGCTCTGCCACATATTTTGCGATCAGAACGGCTCCAATTGTTACAGCACCTGCTGCCAGAATCAGTTGCGTCGTGGACAATTTGCGGGCACCCTGAAGCACCAGAGTTCCTACGTCGTGCAGGAGCTCAGGTAATTTTTCATGACGGCCCTGAAACACATGCATAGCAGATTCTACTGTCTTTGACATATCGTGCGGCTGCAACAGCGTCAAGGCACTTGCACCTCCGGCAGCTTGTTTCTTGCTTTGGTTCTTCCCGCTGCTGCCAGTATTGTTATTCTGGTTGTCCTTATTTTCGTTTTCCATAGTTATATTTTCGGTTTCGATTATTTATAAAAACAAGTGGTTTCTTATACGGAGTTAGCCATACAAAGGCTTAAAATTAAGCTTCGGATCTGCCGCCATACTGCTCAATCATCTGGTTCATACGCATGAC
>NZ_JSYF01000329.1:0-18210 GCF_054824225.1 Pontibacter sp. HJ8 | reverse complement strand
ACAACCGGAATATCCTTCCTGGCTTCTGTTTTCAGCTCCCGGAAATCCCCGGTATTATACTGGTAGCCATCTCCGGTCAGGGGCCAGAGCATTGGAGCCAGGTTCAGCGTTGCAGCCTTGAATCCTTGTATGATCGCGCCCATGTTCCCGGTGCCTTTGGACAGCGCAGCTTCGTTTTCAATTTCGAAAGGACCTTTGAATCCGCGCTCCTTCAGCGTGTTGACGAAAGCACGCCAATCCATGCTGTCCGAACCGCCAAAGCCTGGCAGCATGGCTTCGTAGTTATGGCGGTCCCACTCGTTCGAACAGGTCGGCACGCCGGCACGGCTGGCCAAATCGGCATCTACCAGCTGCATCGGGTACATATTGCCCCAGTGTACATTGTTGCCGTTGCGCGTGGCCTTGACATGGATACGGTGAAGCCGCGCCATGTCTGTATGCCGTATCACCTCACTGGGGTCCACATGCTGCCACACATCGTGCGAAGGATCGTAGATCTCGCCATGGGCCTTGCTTGGGATGAGCTCATACATCAGTTTGCGGGCCGCCAGCACACCGGACAGGTTGTTGAACGTGCTGGTGTGGCCGGCAGAACGCCAGCCTTCCATCGGGCAGTTCTCATAGAGTACCGTTACCCCCAGGTCTTCGGCATACCGTATGATCGGCCTGAAGATGCGGGCATACTCTTCCAGGTTCTTCTGAAAGCCATTTTCCTGGTTGCCCAGCTCGTGGTTATACCCTACAAAAGTGCCTACTTTCACATCGTTGGCATCGCCTCCCAGCAGGTATGCCATCCGGATCAGCCGAAGCAGGTGATCCTGGTTCTTCACGCGTTGCTCCGGATCGCCTCCGATCAGGTTATCAAAAGCACCCAGCGAAAGTTGGAGACGGGCCTTGTTAAACTTGTCCAGCAGGGCGCTGGCATCGGCCGGTCCAAATCGCTCGTAGTTCAGGTGGGTGGCTACAAAGTCATCGCGGGTGCCATCCTTCCGGAATACACACACATCCAGTCCTTGTACGCCCACTGCGTGAGCTTTCTCAATCACTTCATCCAAACTCAGCTGGTCAAAGGCTGAGGTCATAATCCAGATTTGATTATTCATGCGCTTGCTATCGGCTTACAGCTTTAGTGGGTTGTTTTATACTTGAAGCCCTACGTACTACTTCTTCACAAAATAGGTTAGCAGGAGCCACTACAAATATATGCAAGACTTAAAGTAGCAGATATATACCGAACCACCAAATCCGTTTCATTTCGTTTGAGCACTCACTCAGGCGAGACTTCTATTCATTATTTTCTCTCAATGCCTGAGAGTCAATCTGCTACAATTATCTGAGCTTAATACGTCATCTGTTAGAAAATGTATGATCATTTATATATTTTATTCCAAAAGTCTCACTTAAAATTCTACCTTATTTCACAAATCCAGTATGAGTTATAGGAACATTTAAAGAACATATTATGAAAGGCCGCTTCTTCTCCTTTGCTGTTTTTACTCTTTTGTTTAGTTTTTTCACACCGGTGGTGGCGCAGACGCAGAACCCGCCACTCCCACAGCTGCTCCTGCGGGTAGATGACATTGGTATGAACCACGCGGTAAACCTGGGGGTAAAGCAGCTGGCCGAAACAGGTATACCTGTTTCAGCTTCGGTTATGTTTGCCTGTCCCTGGTACCAGGAGGCAGTGGAGGTTCTCCGGAACCACCCGAACGTAGCGGTAGGCGTACACCTGACGCTCAATGCAGAGTGGAAAAACTACCGCTGGGGACCTGTCGCCGGGCGGACCGCCGTACCCAGCCTCGTAGACAGCCTTGGGTACTTTTTGCCTTCTATCGAGTCTTTCCTGCAGAGCAACTACCAGCTGGATGAGGTAGAGTCAGAACTCACTGCGCAGATAGAGCGGGCCCTGCAATCCGGGCTGCAGATAGCGTATCTTGATCCGCACATGGGTATGGCGGTGGCTACGCCTGAATTGCGTGCGATCACCGAGCGGCTGGCCCAAAAGTATAACCTGGGTATATCAGGTTACTTTGGCGAAAACTACAAAAGCATGTGGGCGGTTCCGGTTGAAAACAAAGCCAAAGAGTTTATGGAGTTTGTCACGAACCTGCAACCCGGCTCGCTCAACGTTACCGAACTCCACATTGCCCAAAGCTCTCCCGAGATAGACGTGCTGGTGGATATGAACAGTGCCCTGATGAATACGACGGAAGGAAAACCCAAAGCCGGCGAGCACCGGCAGGCAGAACTGGACATGCTGCTCTCGCGCAAGTTTCAGAAGCGAATTGGGAAAGATTTTCAGCTCATCAACTACGCTGATTTGATCCGGAAAAACGGCCTGGCAGGTATGCAGGCTCCTGTGGTGCGCTAAAGGAAAACAGCAGCTGATCCCACGGTATAGAGAGCAGGCAGCCTGGTCATTACCTGCTCTCGCCCAAGGTATAGCCCACTAAAAAAAAGACACGCTGCCCGATAAGCAGCGTGTCTTTCGCTATACCTGAAATTTACTTATTTTGCTGCCATACCCTGGTCTGAACCGAAGTAGATCCAGTCCAGGTTCAGCAGGTCCTTGTCTTTTACCTCCTTGTTGCGGAAGACAAAGAAGAGCTCCTGCACGCTACCCGGGTTCGTAACCTTGGTCGTGACAGTACGCCAGCCTTTTGCTTTGTCAGCATCGGGGCTGACCGTAGTTTTTCCGATTAGCTTTCCGGTAGGTGAGCCAGCCCGCACTTCCACCACAACCGGCTGTCGCACGGATGTTATCCTGAACGTGAGCTGGTCTATACCTGACAAATCGATTCCTTTAAAAGAAATAAAGGAGCCGTCCCGGATGTTGCTCACAATGGAGGTACCATCCTCCCAAGGCCCCTGTCGCCCTACATTCTGGAAGGAGTCAAAATCCTCGGCCTGCACACGCGGGTTGCGTAGGGTGATTATCCGGCGGCCGGTCAGTGGTCCCGTATGTTTGTCCCCCTTATCGGTATAGCTGGCTGTGATGACGTAAGTACCTGCTCCGCCATTCTCGTGATCTTTGAGTGCATAGGTACCCTCCAGTGGCAAACCAACTTGTCCACCCTCCCCGAGCGACAAAATATATTTTACCATCTCGGCTGTTTCCTCCTCGGTGTGCTGCGGGTGAGCGGACATCATGTTTTTACCCCAGTTCCCATTGCCGCCTGTGATGATCTTTCTGGCCAGCATCGGAACCGCTTTCTGATCGCCTTTGTACCGGCTGGCAACATCCAGCCAGCTGGGTCCGATTGATTTTTTGTCGAGGGCATGGCAGGAACCACAGTCACTGTCGGCTACCAGTGCTTTGCCTTGCAAAAACCGGACAGAACCACCTTCGGCGCTTTGGTCATGCGAAGACAGCAGGGCCATATCCTTGCCTTCGAGGTAATCAATGTGAAAGCGTACCTGGTCGGGGCTGATCCCGCCATGCAGCTTGCCATCTTCCTTATCCTGCACCTTTACTTTATAAGCCAGCGTTCTGTTGTCGGAGTAGAAGCTGCGGTTTCCGGCCAGTTCGATCGCTACCTGCGGCATCTCATTCCCAACCCGGATCACCAGCTCAGCCTTTGCCTCTTCTCCTTCCTTGTCGGTCACGGTCAGTTGCGCACGGTACTCACCCGGTTTGGAATACGTAAACACCGGCACTGCGCTGATAGACGTCTCCCCTGCACCAGACTGCCAGGCATAGGTCAGTTCATCCTCTTTGTCATAATCAAAAGATTCCTTTGCAGACAACTTTACTTTGAAGGGAGCTGCCCCGACTGTTTTCTCCGCGCTGATCTTTGCGATCGGTTGCCGGTTGCCTTCGGCATACTCGATCCGGACGAGGGAAGCATCGGGGTTTCGGGCGAAGTAGTTGGCCCCATACTGCAGCACATACATCGCTCCGTCGCGGCCAAACTTCACATCGATCGGGTGATAGAATTTCTGGCTGCTCAGGAAGGGTTCTATCTTCTGGAGATTGCCCTCCTTGTCAAAGGTCAGCACCTTCAGCCAGTCTCGCGCCCATTCAAAAATGAACAGCTTGTTATCGTAGTATTTCGGAAAACGGTGCCGCGACTTCCGGTAGTCACTCACATAATAGAAAGGCCCGGCCATAGCCGTACGTGAGCCGGTACCCAGCATCGGAAACTCTTCTGACCCGCCGTAAGGATACCAGATAAAAGCCCCCTGCGCCGGTGGCAGAACTTTAGAACCGTAGTTGTATGGCGACTCATTTACCGGCCGGGCCGGATCGAACCGGGGACCTACCGTGTTGGTGGCGAAATCAAAATCAGCATAGGCCTTGTTGTCTCCTACAAAATAAGGCCAGCCGTAATTGCCAGCTCGCCGGGCCTGGTTCCATTCATCCTGGCTGAGTGGTCCGCGCTCGTTCGCCACGCCGCCATCAGGCCCCACATCTCCCCAGTATACAAAACCGCGTTTGTCTACCGTCATGCGGTAGGGGTTACGGGCACCCATTATGTAGATTTCCGGTCTTCCCCTGGAGCCGTCTGCCGGGAACAGGTTGCCTGGAGGTATGCTGTAGGAGCCGTCTTTGTTGAGGCTGATACGCAGGATCTTGCCGCGCAGGTCATGCGTGTTACCCGATGATTTCTGGGCATCAAAAGGCCCCCGGCCGGGACGCTCGTCGATCGGTGTGAAGCCGTCGGATTCTTTGGAACTGGTATTGTCACCGGTGGTCAGGTATAGGAGTCCATCCGGACCGAAATAGACGTTGCCGGCAGAGTGGCAGCACGTCTCGCGCTGCACCGGTACCTGCAGCACAACTTTTTCGGATCGCATGATCAGGCTGTCACCGCCCAAAAGCTTGAAGCGCGACAGGTTCTGCACCGGATTGTCACCCACCGGCGAATAATAGAGGTAGATGTAGTTGTTCCTGTCAAAGTCCGGATCGAGTTCCAGCCCGAGCAGGCCATCCTCGTAGTTGCCCTCGGTATGTACGTCGAGTTTGGCAATCAGCTTGGTTGCCTTCTTCTGCGGATCATAAAGCTTTATACTTCCCAGTCGTTCGATGAACAAAACCCGGCCGTCGTTTAGAATCTCCATCTCGATGGGCTCGTGCAGGTACGTGTCCAGCACCACCTGCAGGAAACGGTTATCTTCAGGAACCTGTTCCGTTCTGGCTTTTTTATACTTCAGGGCAGGTCCTTCCAGGGTATACCGGATGCCGGCCAGCAGATGCTGGAGGAACTCATCCTGTTTGTAACTGGCTGCCGTACCTCCGGCGGCAGTATAGAACATGCGACCGCCGTCATACTCCCTGTACCACGACACAGGCTCCTGCTGGTCTGCCGTTACCAGCAGGTTACTTGCCGCATCCTTCGAAGCAAATTTGTAGAGCCGGTCTGATTGACTCCATTTTTTGGGCAGGCCTTGTGTCAGGGCGTCCTCTGCTTCTACCAGTTGCAGGTTCACGTTGGATGCCAGAAGGCTATCGGGTTGTTGCTCCTGCAGTGTCCCAAACATATTGTTATACCAGGGCCACTGGTACCTGGAGCCCGGAGCAGCATGTATCCCTACAAAACCGCCCCCCGCCTGCACAAAGCGTTCGATCTCATTCTGCTGCCTGGTTTCGAGCACATCCCGGGAGGTATTCAGGAACACGACGGTGCCATACCGCATCAGGGAGTCTTCCGCCAGGTAAGCGCTGTTGGTGGTGGTATCTACCGCTATACCCTGTTGCTGCACATAGGCCGCAAGGGCAGCGGCAGCTTCGGCATTAGTTTGCTGCTCCAGCGGGTTTTTGGAGAAGATCAGTACACGGCTTTCCTTCTCTCCGGAGCAGCCGACAAAAGCGGCTGCAACCAGACAAAAGAAAAGGTACCGGACGATTTTAACAGAAGGATGTATCGGGCTCATCATACGACAATTGCGCTTCAGGTATAGCAACAGACGAAGGCATATGGACACAAAAATCCCAGCCTGCACGCACTACACTTTTAACAAAATAATTTACATGAAATTTATAAAATTAATGCAACTAGAAAAATACTTTCCCTGTTTAAGTATATAGCATATCTGACATGCTTTTTTGTTTTAACTTAGAAAGCAGATTGCTTGCAATTTACAAGTATAATAAGTTATTGGTTTTTATACGCATCTACCTGCTTCTTTACTTGTAAAGCAAGTCCTAAGTTCACCCTAAATTCAGCTGACGAATATGAAAAAGCCCCTTTTATTCTTCGTCCTATTCCTGTTGTTAGCCGGGTGCCAGGAAAAACAGGACCAGGCCGGTCTCGACAAATTTTCCGGTACGCAGCTGATGGTCTGGAACAGGCACCTGAGTGAGATCATTGTGCGGGATATTTTCACGCCTCCTGTTGCCAGCCGCATTTATACCTACCCCAACATTGCTGCCTATGAAGCCTTGTTGCCAGCCCATCCGGAGTTCGTATCCCTGGCAGGTCAGTTGAATGAACTGCAGCCCGTTCCCAAACCAGATCCGACCAAAGAAATTTATTCTCCCGTTTCCAGCATCATCGCCTTTGCTACAGTCGGGAAAAAGATGATACTGGATGAGGCCCGGATGCAGGGCTATGAGGACGAGTACCTGGCTGAGATCCGCAAAATAGGCATCCGAAAAGAAGTATTGGACAATTCGATCGCGTATGGCCGCCAGGTCGGGGAGCACATCCTGGCGTGGGCGCAGCAGGACGGCTACAAAGAAACACGGGCGCTCACCCGGCACTACATCTCCAACAAGCCGGACATCTGGGCTCCTACTGCACCGGATTATATGCCGGCCGTTGAGCCCCACTGGCAAATGATGCGCCCCTTTGTGATGGACTCCGCTGCCGCCTGCAAGCCTTACGTTCCTGCTGCCTTTGATACGCTGACTTCTTCCGATTTTTACCAGCAGGCAATGGAAACTTATAACATCGTGCGGAACATCGACGCGGAAAAAACGCTGATTGCGCAATTCTGGGACGACAATCCGAATGTTTCCTACACCAAAGGCCACGTAACCTATTACAAACAAAAGCTGACGCCGCCAGGGCATTGGCTTGCCATCACAAACACAGCCATACGGGAACGGGACCTGTCCCTGATCGAAGCTGCCGAAACTTATGTAATGGTCACAACTGCTTTGGCCGATGGCTTTATCAGCTGCTGGGATTCAAAGTTCAGGTATAACACGATCCGTCCGGATACTTACATTGAGCGCTACATCGACCCGAACTGGGATCCGATCCTGCAGACACCTCCTTTCCCGGAGTACCCGAGCGGACACAGCGTGATCTCTGCCGCCGCCGCTACCGTCCTGACCCATCAGTTCGGGGATGCCTTTGCTTTCAGCGATTCAGCGCAGGTAGCCATTGGCTTACCGGTCCGTAAATTCAACTCCTTCCATGAGGCCGCGCTTGAAGCCGGTGAAAGCCGCATCTATGGCGGTATCCATTTCCGGCCAGCCTGTGAAAACGGTACACTGCAGGGCAATGCAGTGGGCAGTATGGTGGTATCGAAACTGAAGACTCGCAAGGCGCAACATACGGCTTCCGTAGACTAGCAACAGGTATAGCCCCTATACCTGTTGCTATACCTGTACCTCTCCTTTCTCTTCCAGGAGCATAAACGGAATTGGCCGGCTGTGAGCGATATGAAGGGCACTGTCTGTTCCTTCACTCCAGCCTATCATTTATGGGTAACGGCCAGATCCTGCTGCTCATTTTTTCGGTTTTGCAGTACAACCATTCCCGGCCCGTTTTGCAGCCACCTGTTTTGAAGGGCAGCAGGCGCGGGCGTACCTGTAAACGAGCCTAGGATAATGTCTTCATCGCCATCGCCATCCACATCGCCGGCATCCATGGTGAGCCAGTGGCCAAGTCGAGGATCTGGTAAGATCAGGGCTTTGAACTTCAGGTTACTTTCCTGCTCCAGGTATACAAAGCTTTTTTCTGGAGTACGCTCAAAATCCGGGAAGAATGAAATGGCAGCAATGTCCAGGTCTCCGTCCTGATCAAAATCACGGGCAACGACTTTGGAGGCACCGGGCATGGGATAGAAGGATGATGCATTGAAATGGTTTTTACCATCGTTGAGGTATACCCGAACGCCATGATAGGGCTTGGTAACGGGTGAATAATCGGCATTGTCACCATTTGCCACCACCAAATCCGGAAAGCCATCCCGGTTAAGATCTGCCAGCTCGAAACAGCTTAGCCCAAAAACCGGCGGGAACTGCACCAGGTTGTGCTCTTCGAAGCTTGTACCGCCTTGGTTGTAAAACACTTTAATGGCCTCTGTGCCCTGCGCAAACAGCACCACAATATCGGGTAGTCCGTCCTGGTTCATGTCCCTGATATCGGCTTTGACGGCACCCGGAAGCTCTTTGAGTGCCACCGGCCTGTACTTGCCCTGCCCCATGTTGAGGTATAGCACCAGCGCGCCCAGGTTATTACCGAAGTGGCAGACAACCAGGTCCTGCAGCTTATCTTTATTAAAGTCCGCTTCTGCCATCTGTACCGGACGCCGCAGCCCTTCGAGCAGTAGGTGGGGTTGGTGTTGGGTGGCAGGCGATTTGAAACTAAACAGTTGCCCGTCCCTCAGTTCAGAAGGGCGCATGGTTCCAATGCCCAGCACCTTATACCTTTCGTCTTTTCCAATAATATCCACCGGTGTAGATGCCAGCTGCACAGAATCAGTCACCTGCAGCCGCCGGTTAAGCCGGAAAAGCCAGTTATGGCTGTTGCCCACCCACAGCGAACGGGACTCCGGCAGGAATTTAATTAGGGTAGTCATGGGCTGCCGCCCTTGATTCATAGCCGGAACAACCACCGTAAAATTTTCCAGTGTGGCCAGCTCTTCTCCCTGTGCAGGCAGGGGTAATGCTTCAGGAGCATGCTCCAGATAATAGGCTTCGATCTTGTTCCACTCGCGCTCTGAAATGAGGGGCTTGCCGGGGTATACGCCAGCCTGCAACAGATCCACTGTTTCTTGCTGCGTCATCCCCTGGTAAGGGCTATCGCCAGAAATGTTCAGGCCCAGGCGCAGGGCCATGTTGGGCAGTACCCCCTGTTTCCAGGTTTTTTTATCCAGTAGTTCAGGAGAAGGGAAAGCATGGCAGGCCTGGCAGTAGGCTTTGGCCAGTGCCAGGCCTGTCAGTTGAAGTGCTTCAGCCGTGTCAGCCAGCACCGGCTCCTGCAGGCTTACCCGCTCGCCTGTTGGTTCCTTATGCTCTGTATTGCCTGTGCAGCTGCCGCACAGCAGCGCAATACCCAAAATCAACACGTTATGTCGCATCTTATCGCTGTGCAAGTTGTTGCAGGTCTCTGCTTTTGCCTTTGTAGTCGTATACTTTCACAGACACGACATCCTGTGGAAGTCTGATCTTCCTGGACGACTGCGACAAATAAGATGCACCGTAATGGAATTCCTGCCGCTGCTTTTTGCCATCTTGAAAAGTGAGTTCAGCCCAGGCATCGAAGGGCTGCAGGTGCAACAACTGGGACTGTTGAGTAGCACGCTTATTGTTGCTCTTGAAGACCTTCAGGCTGTCCCGGTTCTGGGTCACTAAAAAGAGATCCTCATCAGCTGCTGTTACCAAACGGGCAAGCCCCTTGGCATCCCCGTTCACCAGGAAGCCGCTCTCACTTATCGACAGGGGCTTGAAATTTCCCTTCCCGTCTCCTTGCAGTACCAAACCAACAAAGGCATCGTAGCGCCCGGTGAAAAGCTCTGTCCCGTAGTTGTTGCCTACCATGAGCACATCCATGTTACCGTCTCCGGTCACATCCTGGGCCAGCATACCATTTACAGGCGCTACCTGTGCCTGCACCGGCAGTGCCTTCGCCCTGAACTTGCCGTTGCCTAGGTTCTCGAAATAGCTGGTGGCAAACCAAGTAGCATCGAATCGAAGCATATCTTTTTGGTCCAGCGGCTGGAGCACATCGGCTACGGTAGCTTTGGCATAGCTGCTGTAGCGAAGGTACTGTCTCCTGATTTGCACCATCTGTGCGGACAAATCGTCGCGGTTGTGCATCGGGAAAGGCTTCATGGTACCATCTTCCGCCTTCATGTAACAGGCCAGAACAGGGTCCATGCTGCCGTTGCTGTCAAAGTCTTTGGCATAGAGGGTAAGCGGCTGCTTTTCAGAGGCTGTATAGTTGGTGTTCAGGCCCAGGTTGCCGGCGATGTAGTCCATGTCGCCATCCTTGTCGAAATCACCGGACACGATGCTGTTCCACCAGCCTTTGAGGTGCGCTACTCCAGTTGTTTCGGTTACATTCTCGAGTCCTTTGCCGGTATTCCGGAAAAACATCAGCGGCATCCATTCACCTGCCACGACCAGGTCCGTTTTGCCATTGTTATCGAAATCGGTCCAGAGGGCATCGGCCACCATACCCAGTGTCTGCAGTTCGGGGCACACGGCTGCCGTGGCATCGGTAAACCGGCCCTCCTCGTTGCGCAGGATCGTGCTCTTCGGAGCCAGCGGATATTTACCGGGAACTACCCTACCTCCTACAAACAGGTCCAGGTCACCATCCTGATCGTAATCTGCTGCCCGAACACAGGAACCACTGACTGTAGCTGCAGGCAATGCATCCCTATCCGGCTCAAACTTCCCGGCACCGTTGTTCCGGTAAAAGCGGTCCCGGAGGAGCGGAGATCCGTCTTCGAACTCATAGCTCCCGCTCACGCAGTACAGGTCCAGGTCGTCATCGTTATCCGCATCAAAGAACAGGATGCCGGTATCCTCCTCCTGCTTCGGCTCAGGCGCCATAGCGCCTTCTTGCTTGCGAAACTTCCCGTCCTTACCCTGCAGGAACAGCGTACCCGCATTGCCTGCTGCGCCGCCGACAAAAACATCATCCAGTCCGTCACCATTCACGTCGGCAACCGATATGCCTGGTCCATCCTGTGAATATTTGTGGGGCAGGGTCTTCTGAACGTTGAAGTCGATCTGGTCTTGTTCCTGGTGCCGGAAGAGCAGCCCCTGCGCCCTGCCAGCTTCTTCAAATAGGGCAGTATGCACCATACCACCTTGTGGGCGCTTGCCGTTCGCATTTTTATAAGAGAGGGTGTATACCTGATCGGCAGCCAGGTTAAGGAGCGTTTGGGCTCTGCCGTCCGGCCATACCACCACCACGGAGTCTGCCTTTGCATTTGCTCCCATCCCGAAGTGCGCTGCATTTTCCAGGGTAGACAGGTAACCGCGGTAAGGCGAGTGCTCATAAAACTGCTGCGCTCCTCCGCCATAGTATACGTGCACCTTGGCCCCGAAACCCTGCCCGTCAGCGGGGCCTCCTTCAAACTGCAGCCGGATGTAGTGATTTTTCTCCCGTTTCGACTTACTTGTATAGAGCGTGTTTTTATACACCAGCGCACTGTCGTTGATCGTGTTGATGACAACGTCCAAATCCCCGTCGTTATCCAGGTCCGCGTATACCGCTCCGTTTGAGAATGAAGGAATAGCCAGTCCCCAACTTTTGGTCACATCGCTGAAGGAGAGGTTGCCGTTGTTGCGGAAACCATAGTTGGTTATCTTCACAACAGGTATAGAGTCAACCAGGTACTCGCTGCCGCCTACCATGCCGGCCGGCCCGCTCCGATAGATGCGAAAGTCATGGTCGGTCACATCTCTCGGAAAACCGTTGGTCACGATCACATCCCGCTGCCCGTCGTTGTCGAAGTCGGCCACCAGCGGCGTCCAGCTCCAGTCGGTCTGGTGCAGGCCCGTCAGCTGTGCCACTTCACTGAATACCGGGTGCCCATTTGCTGTCATACCCTGGTTCAGCTGCAGCGTATTGCGCACATACTGATGCTCATAGCCATACAGGTCGTTGTTGAGGTAGGTGGCATAGTTGTTGGCCATCAGCATGGACTTCTTCCGCTTGTTATCTTCGGGCAGCATGTCCAGCGCCAGAATGTCCACTAAACCGTCGTTGTTAATGTCCATCACGGTGTTGCCCATGGCCGAATAGCTCGTATGGCGGACGTATTCACCCAGCTTGTTGGAGAAGGTGCCGTCCCGGTTATTGATATAGAGCAGGTCGTTGGAGAGGTAGTCGTTGGTGACGTAGATGTCCGGCCAGCCATCCAGGTTGATGTCGTTGATGGCGATGCCCAGGCCAAAGCCCTCGATCAGAATGCCTGCTTCCCGTGTCACATTCGTGAAGGTGCCTTTCCCGTTGTTGCGATACAGGCGATCGTTATTCTCGGATGAACCGTCTACCATCTTTTTATGGTAGGTAGTGGGCACGCCGGCATTGACTACGTTGGTCAGCACGTAGAGATCCAAGTCCCCGTCCTTGTCATAGTCAAAAAAGGCCGCCGTGGTGGTATGGCCCGTATCGGCTATACCGTATGCTTCGGCTGATTCTGTAAAAGTAGGTATACCGTCTTTGTTGAGGCCGTTGTTGATGTAGAGCATATTGGCACGTCTTTCCGGGCTGTCACTCATGGTAGCGCCCACGTACAGATCGGGCCAGCCATCGTTGTTGATATCAGCTACCGCCACGCCCGAACACCACTTCCCTTCCCCTGTTACACGTGCCTTCTCCGTGATGTCATCGAATTTAAAATCGCCTTTGTTCAGGTATAGCCGGTTGGGTACCATGTTGCCGGTGAAGTAAACATCAGGCAAACCATCCCGGTTGAAGTCCCCTACACCCACACCTCCTCCGTTGTAGATGTACTCTGTCTCCAGGATGTTCATCGTGTCCGATTCAGTAATGCGGTTGGAAAACGTGATGCCTGTTTCGTTGGGGAGCAGGCGCTCAAACAGGTGCTGCTCTTTGGGTCTGCAGCCCTGCAAGAGCAGCAGAAGCATACCGGTCAGCAAGATGGATTTCAGGATTATCAGACGCATACAAGGGCTATATTAAATCTGAACAGGAAAAGAATAGGTATAAGCAAGTGTACTTACACATTGAGTATCTGGTTGATAACTATACCAATATAATAAATAGGAAGGCAAGATCTGCATCCTGCCTTCCTATTTTATAGAACAATTAGTATTGAATGTATCAATTGTTACGGTTAGGCTGCAGCACAGACTGCCCGTTCACCTGGCTCAGGTTGATTTGTCGCTCCGGAATCGGGAAATACTCATCCTGTCCGGGCGTAAACACAGCACCTCTCAGGTACGGGCGTTTGGTTTGCTCTACTGCCAGGTAAGCATTCAGGGTTTCAGCGGCTATACCCCAGCGCACCAGATCAAAGAATCGCTGTCCTTCCATCGCCAGCTCAATCTTTCTCTCAAAGCGAATGGCTTTCAAAGCAAAGTCTTTGCTGGCAAACGTTGGATACAGGCCGATCTTGTAGTTCGCTGCCAGGGAACCGTCCGGCATCCGCACAAAATCTTCGGCATTCGCAGCACGTTGTCTAACCATGTTTACAAGTTCAGTGGCCCGGGCCAGTGATCCGGCTTCAGCTTCAGCTTCTGCCGCCATCAGCAGCACATCCGCAAACCGGATGATGGCGTGTATCTGGGCGTTGTAACCGGGTGTCCAGCTGGAACCGTCCGTGAACTGGCCTTCATCTGACTTGCGGTATACCTTCTTCTTGGGAGAATAAGGGCCCATCTGCTGCATGTTACGGATCCAGTTGTTGCCCGGGTGCAGCCCCCAATCCAGGTATGGTATACCTCTGCGGCCAACGGTATAATCCAGACGGGGATCTACCGGTGTGGTCATGTCAGGCGTAAAGGGATCGCTGCTGCTCAGTCCATTGTCATTCTTCAGATCCGTTTGATTGAAGGTGTCCAGCAAGGGAAGTCCGTTAGCATCCACTTTGTAGGAGTTTACCAGGTTCTGGGAAGGCTGATGAAAGCCACAGCAACCACCCGGTGCGCCACCGCCATTGGGGAAATTGAGCACTTCAGCCGAGTTGGCATTGACTGCAGCTGAACCATCATTCACAGAAGACTGATAGGCAAAGACAATCTCTTCATTATTCTTATTGGAGATCATGTAAATGTCACTGAATTTGTCTTCCAGGTCATACTTGGCTCCCAGTGCCGTTACTCCGTTTGCAATCACATCAGTTAGCAAAGGCAGCGCTTCGGCATATTTGCCCTGAAACAAGTATACCTTGGCTAAATAGGCTTTGGCAGCCGACTTATTGGCACGGCCGGCATCGGGTTGCGTCTCCGGCAGGTTATCAATAGCATACTGAAAATCAGCCTCTATCATCGGCCATACTTCCTTGTCGTTTGGCACCTTGGCTGATTCCAGGTTTGCTCGATCTATGGTGTTCTCATCCACATACGGTACCTTTTCAAAGACCTGGCGGCCGTCAAAGTGGTAATGTCCGCGCAGGAAGCGTGCTTCACCTGTGATGGTCTTCCGCTCCTCCTCGGTAAACTCTTCCACTTCTGGTATGGTACGAAGCACGTCGTTTGCCCGGGCTATACCATCATACAGCGTACGCCACTTTATATCCAGGTAACCGGTGTTGGGTTGCGTTTCGTAGCGTTCCATGATCAGCATAGGTGCCTGGTCCGAAGGGTCTGAGCCCTTGTAGGCGTCATCGCTGGCAATACTGCCGAACACGAAGTTAGAGCCTGCTGCTTCCCAGTTGTTTGTGGCGGAGCCTGTGCCGTCGAGTAGCGAATAAGCTCCGATCAGCAACCCCTGCACGCCCGCTTTTGTATTTAAATCGACATCCCTGAGCACCCCTATCGGCTCTGCTTCCAGGAACTCATCTTTACAGGCAACGAATACGGAACCCGTAATCACTATACCTGTGAGAATGATATATACTTTTCTGATGTTCATATGGTTGATTCCTTTAAGGTTATCACTTCTAAAGACTGAAATTTCTAATCAGCATCCGGTTTTAGAAACCAAAGTTGATTCCGATCAGGTACTGCTTCGGGTTGGGCACATAGCCCCCCGGATCAATACCGATATTGAGATCAGCCTCTGCTGCATTGGCGTTCTGGTTTAACAACGACAGGTCAGGATCTATGCCGGTATAATCGGTAATGGTGAACAGGTTCTGCGCCTGCAGGTAAATCCGGGCAGAGCTGATGCCTGCTTTGCTGGTCAAGGTGGAGGGGAGCGTATAGCCCAACTGCACAGTACGTGCTCGCAGGTAGGAGCCATCCTCTACATAATAATCGTGCGTCACACTGTTGCTGAAGTTATCCGAGATATCCAGTTGCGGCAGTGTCGCATTCATATTATCCGGTCTCCAGGACTCGTAGAGCATCCGTGGATTTCTATTGCCCTGAAAGGTATTGAAGTCCGTGAAGTATTTGCTATAATGGAAGATGTCGTTTCCGATGCTGGCATATAGAAAAGCATTCAGATCAAAGCCCTTGAAGCGGAGTGTCAGATTAAGACCTGTCGTAAAATCAGGATGCGGGTTGCCGATAAAGGTTCTGTCTTCACCGTCGATCACGCCGTCATTGTTCAGGTCTTTGAACCGCCAGCCTCCGATACGCTCCCCGTCCTGCTCCACAGCATCCATTTCTGACTGGTTATTGAAGAAGCCGGCGATCTGGTATCCATAGAAAGAGCCGAGGGGTTCGCCTTTCTGAGTTCGGGAGATATCTTCCTGCCAGCGGGCCAGGTAACTGGTAAAGAAGGCCTCATCATTGTCGCCTACACGTAGTACCTCGTTCTTGTACCTCGAGAAGGTCAGGTTCACATCGAAAGCGAGTTCGGATGTAATATCACCAGCAGTGTTCAGGTTGATGTCGAAACCTCTGTTGCGCATGTCTCCCAGGTTGATAAAAGGTCTGGTAGCCTCCCCTATAGGAGCAGCTATCTGGCTACGCACCAACAGATCATTTGTACGTCGGTCATAGGCATCTATTGTCAGTCCGACTTTGTTGTTCCACAAGGCGACATCCAGACCGATGTTGGTCGTGGTGGAAGTCTCCCATTTTGTAGAGGGGTTGCCGATGCGGTCGCTGTCAAAACCAGGGACAATGGCGGTGCTTGTACCGGCTATATCATAGCCGCTACCTGCCGCAACGGTACGGAACAGATCAAACGCGTTGTTGGGGTCCACCGGCAGTTGGTTGCCCAGTTTGCCCCAGCCTGCCCTCAGTTTCAGATCGCTGAATACCGAAGACCCTCCCATAAAGGCTTCTTCGGAAATACGCCATGCAGCACCAAAAGCAGGGAAGACACCATACCTGTTCTCGGATCCGAATACAGAAGAACCGTCCCGGCGCACCGTAGCATTAAACAGGTACTTGTCCCGGAAGCCGTAGTCCACGCGGCCAAAGAGGGAAGAAAGCGTCGACTTGGTACCATAACTGAAGTTGGTGATGCCGCTTCCGCCTGTGCTTAATATCCTGAAATTTGGATCATTGGAATAAAAGCCGACCCGGCTACCTCCCACCCCGCGTGTAGAATTGCGGATAGCTTCTGATCCGATCAGGGCAGTCAAAGCATGATCTTCTCCCAGCGTTCGTTTAAAGACCAGTGTGTTGGACCAGGTCCAATTCAGGAAGTTATCATTCCGCTCCGTAAAGCTGTTAGAACCAACGTTTTCAGCACGTTCGTACGTCGAGAAGATAAAGTTCCGGCCGTAGTAGCTGCCATAATCGGTACCGAAGGAGGTCCGGGCGGTCAGCCCTTCAATGATATCCAATTCGGCAAAGGCGTTGCCGAATATGCGCATGTTGGTGTTTTTGTTGTCGCGCTGACGGAACAGCTCGGCCACCGGGTTTCGGGCATTGCCCAGTTGAGCCCCCCTGGAACCGGCAAAATTACCCATGATATCGTACACCGGCACAATCGACTGCATGGTGTAGATGTGTTGTATATCCGACTCGCCTCCACTGGTGTTGCCCAGGTTGCCTTCATTGAAGCTGATCTGTAAGTTTTCCCCGACCCTGAACCGATCTGCTATGGTGGCGGAGGTGTTTGCCCGCACGCTGTAACGTTTGTAATCGGTATACTTGGCTATACCCTCCTGATCGAAGTAATTAAAACTGACAGCGTAGGTAGTTTTTTCACCGCCACCGGTAAGACCAATCTGGTGATTCTGGATGGAAGCCGGATCAAATACGGCATCCCACCAATCTGTTCCTTCCTGGTTTGCGCGCACGATCTGGTTGAAATTGTCCGGATCTATACTATAGGTAGATTCGTCCACGGTCTGTGCTCCTGCAGGCAGAATATAAACAGGTAGTGACGGGGTTCCTCTGCCATATTGTGGGTGGTTGAACTCCTGCCCGGCATTGGTATAGCTTTCGTACAGGTATTGCGCATATTCCCTCGGATTGAGGAAATCCGGTCCATCGGGGGCTACCTGCATACCGTAGTAGGAGGTGATATTGACCTGCGGAGCGCCCGTTTTTCCTTGTTTGGTCGTGATGATAATAACCCCGTTGGCTGCGCGTGAACCATAAATGGAGGCCGCTGATGCATCTTTGAGCACCTGCATACTCTCAATATCATTCGGGTTGATCTCGTTTATGTTAAAGGTTGGCACCCCATCTACGATGTAGAGCGGGTCATTGGCACCAAAGGAGCTGAAACCCCGAATACGCACTTTCGCGCCAGCACCCGGCTGTCCTGTTCCGGAAGTGGTTACACCTGCAACACGTCCCTGTAACTGCTGCTGCACGTTAGGTGCCGGTGTAGCCAGCAGGTCTTTCGTCTCCACCACCGAAACTGCACCAATGATATCGCGCTTGGCCTGGGTGGTATAGCCTGTCACGACTACTTCCTGCAATGCTTTGGCATCCACTGCCATCGAAATGTTGATGGTACTGCGGTTGTTGATCGACACCTCCTGCGTTGCATACCCGATAAAGGAAAAAACCAAGGTGCCCGTTCCGTCCGGCACTGTGAGCCGGAAGCTGCCGTCCGCATCTGTTGAGGTTCCCCTAGTGGTGCCTTTCAGCACAACAGCCACACCTGGTAACCCATTGTTGTTCTCATCCACTACCCGTCCGGTTATGTTCTGATCCTGAACCACCCGTATTACGTGCTCTTCATAAAATAAAGAAGCATCTGCACCGGTGGCGGAAGTACTGGCAGAAGCTGCGAGAAGAAAGAGGGTTGAAAAGGTCAGAGTAAGGGTAAGCCCCTTCGGATGGGGTAGCATTTTTGCATGGTTGCGCTTCACAGGCATCCACGTATTATAGTAGCTATTTTCCATACAGCATAAGTTGAAATATTGACACCAAGTTTCCATTTAAAAGAACAAGAGCCGATCTATACCTGTATGAGCCTTCCAAGCTCCTATTCCAGGTTATTGGCCAACGAAGTAGGATGAAATAAGCATATG
>NZ_JSYF01000328.1:0-16518 GCF_054824225.1 Pontibacter sp. HJ8 | reverse complement strand
ACCTGTATCGTTATAAGTATAGAATTGAATAAAAGGACTAAGCTCTTTGTACGTTCTTACTAATTCGATCAACTGATTTTTAGGGTTGTAAACAAATTCCCACTTCCAACCAAAATCATTTGTAATCAGGTTCAACCGAGTGTGTGCATCATATTCCAGGTAAGTGCTGCCGCGGTTCGTTGTACCATCCCTTTCTGAAACCGCATCTATCCGTGTTAGTTGATTATCTTGGTTGTAGGTATAGTTCCACTCGATGGTCATTCCTTTTCCATTCGTAAAGCTTATTTCTGATAATTTCCGCTGTAGCAGATAGGTCTTCTCTGGCTCCGGATCTTTGTCGCCGGTAAGAGAACAGCTGGTAAACAGAAACAAGCCGAGAAGGGCATAGAGTAATTTTGTCTTCATTTAAGAGATTCTAAGCAGTTAAGAAGGTGTGTTCAATCAAATATAGCTAAAAATTTATATATTGCTTCTGTAAATACTGCTATACCTGAACACAAATTACATATGCCCCATACCTCTACCCCGGCTATAACAAACTTCATCACCCGCTGGAAAGCTTCCGGCGCTTCCGAAAGGGCCAATTACCAGCTGTTTCTGACGGAGCTGTGTGAGTTGCTGGGCGTGGAAAAACCGCAGCCGGCTACCGACAAGGTGCACGAGGCGACCTATACCTTTGAGCGGCCCGTGGTGTTTGATGATGGAGAGGGAAAGACGAGCACCAACTTCATCGACCTTTACAAAAAAGACTGCTTTGTGCTGGAAGCCAAGCAGGGCGCCGACAAGGCAGGTATATCCGAAGCCGAACAGCTGGGCGCGGAGCGAGTAAAGACCAAGACCGGCACCGCCACCCGCGATACCCGCACCTGGGAGCGCGAGATGAAAAAGGCCAAGGAACAGGCCCTGCGCTACGCCCGCTCGCTGCCGACCACCGAAGGCTGGCCACCGTTCCTGGCGGTGGTGGATGTGGGCTACTGCATCGACCTGTACGCCGACTTCGCGCGGCAGGGGAAGACCTACGTGCCTTTCCCCGACCCGATCAGCTACCGCATTACGCTCGACGAGCTGCACCGCACCGAAGTGCGCGAGCGCCTGCGCCTGCTCTTTACCGAGCCGCTGGAGTTGGACCCGAGCCGGCGTGCCGCCCGTGTGACACGTGCGCTGGCCGAAAGGCTGGCGAAGCTGGCGGCCTCGCTTGAGCAGACCGGCTATACCCCGGAGCAGGTAGCAGGTTTCCTGATGCGTTGCCTCTTCACGATGTTTGCCGAAGATGTGCAGCTGCTGCCCGAAAAATCATTTACCAAACTGCTGCAGGACTACCGCCACAACATACAGTTTTTCCCCGATGCCCTCCGAGTACTGTGGCATAACATGGACAAAGGCGGTTTCGATGCGGCCATGCGTACCAACATCCCGCAGTTCAACGGCTATTTATTTAAAGACCCGGAGGCGCTGCCCGTAACGGAGGCACAGCTCGACCTGATCATACTGGCCGCAGAAGCCGACTGGGCCGATGTGGAGCCTGCTATTTTTGGCACTTTGCTGGAGCGGGCGCTGCAGCCGCGCGAGCGCCACAAGCTGGGTGCCCACTACACGCCCCGCGCTTACGTGGAGCGGCTGGTGATGCCAACAGTAATTGAGCCGCTGCGCGAAGAATGGGAAGCGGCCCGCACTGCCTCGGCCATACTGGAAGACGCCGGCGACGAAGCCGGAGCCCGTAACGAGATTGAGAACTTCCACCGCCGTTTGTGCTCGGTGCGCGTGCTGGACCCTGCCTGCGGAAGCGGCAACTTCCTATACGTGACCCTGGAGCACCTTAAACGGCTGGAGGGCGAAGTGCTGGAAAACCTCGCCCATTTCCCGCGCCAGCTGAAGATGGATATGACGGGCGGCTATACTGTAACGCCGGCGCAACTGCTGGGCCTGGAGGTAAACCCACGCGCAGCGGCCATTGCCGACGTGGTGCTCTGGATCGGCTACCTGCAGTGGCACTTCCGGGCGCACGGCTCGGCCACCCGCCTGAGCAACCCGATTTTGCGCGAATACGGCAACATCAAACAACAAGACGCAGTGCTGAGCTACTCCGAGCGCAAACCACGCCTGGATGCCAACGGGAAGCCCGTTACCCGCTGGGACGGCCACAGCACCAAACCGCACCCTGTTACCGGACAGGAAGTACCCGACGAAAACGCCCGCACCATCGTCTACGATTACTTCGAACCCAAACCCGCCTCCTGGCCCGAAGCCGATTTCATAGTAGGCAACCCGCCGTTTATTGGTGATAAAGCGATGCGCGGTGCTTTAGGTGATGGCTATGTAGATGCTTTGCGAAAAGCCTACAAAGGTATAGTTCCGGAGAGTGCAGACTTCGTGATGTTCTGGTGGCACAAAGCCGCTGAAATTGTTCGTGCCGATAAAGCTGAACGATTTGGTTTCATTACGACCAATAGTATAACTCAATCATTTAATCGCAGAGTTATTCAGTCTTACTTAGCTGGAGAAAAACCATTGAATTTATACTATGCAATTTCTGACCACCCTTGGGTTGATAGCGGAAATGGTGCGTCTGTCAGAATAGCATTAACTGTAGCTGATAACCATACTAATGAAGGTAGAATTGATGAAGTGATATCTGAGCGAGAAGGTGAGGTAGAAATCCATGTTACCTTCAAAGAAAAGAAAGGCAAAATTAATTCTGACTTAACTACGGGTGTAGATACAACAAGTGCAGATAAACTGAAATCAAACATTGGTTTAGCAAGTGTTGGAGTAGGTCTTTATGGAGCAGGATTTCAACTCTCAAAAGCTGAGGCTATAGGATTAAGTTATACTATTGATCCTTTAAAAGATGAAGTTATCAAGCCATACTTGAATGGTAGAGATTTGACTCAATCCCCAAGAAATATACTTGTAATTGATTTTGATGGTATGAGGGAAGAAGAAGTCAGAGCCAAATATCCTGACCTATACCAGAGGATTCTTACTACAGTTAAACCTGAACGAGATAGTAATCGGAGAGAATCAAGAAGAAAAAACTGGTGGTTGTATGGAGAAAACGCACCATTACTGCGTCAGTTAACTAAGGGAATTACACGAGTAATTGCTACCTCTCGTACTGCAAGACACAGGACTTTCAGTTTTTTGCCATCCAATGTAATCATAGATCAAAAGATTGTAGCTATAGCTATTGAAGATGCATTTCATCTTGGAGTATTATCGAGCAGCCTTCATATTGCTTGGGCAATGGCAACAGGTGGTTGGCTCGGAGTTGGGAATGACTCAACCTATAACCACAGCGATTGTTTCTACAAGTTCCCCTTCCCGGCCGCCACCGAGGCGCAAAAGGAGCAGATCCGAGGTATAGCTGAGCAGTTGGACGCGCACCGCAAGCAGCGGCAGGCGCAGCACCCAACTCTCACCATCACCGACATGTACAACGTGCTGGAGAAACTGCGGTCGGGCGAGGCGCTTTCGGCCAAAGACCAGAAAACCCACGAGCAAGGGCTGGTCAGCATCCTGCTTCAGCTGCACACCGAGCTCGATGCTGCCGTTGCCGCCGCTTACAACTGGCCCGCCAACCTGCCAGAAGAAGAGATACTCGAGCGCCTGGTCGCCCTCAACAAAGAACGCGCCGCCGAAGAGGCTCGCGGCCACATCCGCTGGCTCCGCCCCGAGTACCAGAATCCGCAAGGCACCCAGCAAACCGATATGGGTATAGAGACAAAAGCCAAAGCCGTAAAAGCCACCGCAAAAGAAGTGCTGGCCTGGCCAAAAACGCTTTCGGAACAGGCGCAAGCCGTGCAACGTGCACTGCAACTTCACGAGCGCCCGGCCACCGCTGCCGAGCTGCTGCACCAGTTCAAACCCGTCGCCAAACCCCAGCAAGGCCAGCGCCTGCAACAGATCGACAGCCTGCTGCAAACGCTTCATGGCCTGGGACTGCTAAGGAAAACGGAACAGGAGCAGTATGTGAAGTAAACTTGCCTGTTATTTCCCTAGCCGTCCTTTCTATTTCTGTCATTGCCCCACTGTCATTTCGACCAGCGGGAGAAATCCGGTACAGGATAGCAATGCCCTGTCATGCCGCAATTTTAGCATGAGGGTAACCTGTGGCTGTGCATGATGCCATTCTGTGACTGGCGCTATTTGCAAACTTGCTATTGGTATAACCACAAGTTACCACTTCGCTCAAACTTACGGCATTGAAATGGGCTGCGTGAAATCTGGAACAAGTGAGTTTCTGAGCTAAATCCCTCCTTTCGACGGTAAGACAAGGAAAGGAACATTAGTTTATTACCTTTGAATGAAACAGCTAAATCCCCTGGACATGAAGAACTTGTTCACCCCAGCCACCACGGCAGAACTCACACGGCGCATCGACGCGCTACGGCCTGACACAAAACAGCTTTGGGGGAAAATGAATGCAGCCCAGATGCTGGCGCACTGCAACGTCATCTACGAGATGGCTTTCGAGGACAAGCACCCGAAGCCGAATGCTTTCAAACGCTTTATCCTGAAGATGCTGCTGAAGAACTCTGTGGTGAACGAGACGCCTTACAAACGGAACGGCATGACGGCACCTCAGCTCAAGATTAGCAACGACAAAGACTTTGGAGCTGAGAAAGACCGCCTCATCCAGTACATCCGCCAAACAGAAGCCTTCGGAGCCGCCCATTTCGAAGGCCTGGAGTCGCACTCTTTCGGTCCGCTCACCAGCCAGGAATGGAACAACATGTTCTACAAGCACCTCGACCATCACTTGAGCCAGTTCGGGGTATAGCACTCACCAAGACAAGCCAGGCTTTTGTCACTCCTCTATTGTCATTTTGACCTTCGGGAGAAATCCGGGTCAGTAACCACACGTGTAACAAATCTATCGTCGAGATAACAAAAAAGAGGAAGTGAAAAGTCCGACAAGAATAAATTCACATTTGCGCCCTCATCCGTTGCGCACGCAGCACTTGCTATACCTGGCCATCCTCGCAACATCTCAAGGATTTATACCTGCGTTAATGCGTCTCCAGGTATGCGGAGGTATAAGGATGTTCTTTGGCGCTGCCTTCGCTCATGATGTGCAGCACGGTCCAGCCTCTTTCCTTTAAATAATCGGAGATGATGGCACGATGGCACCGCCACCACACCGCCTCGGAGCACATGTAGGCCGTTCTCTGTTGGCTGGCGATCTCCGTCAGTTTCGCTATACCTTCCTCAAACTCTTTGGTTTCGGAGTAATCGGCATAGCCCCGGAATGACTCGCTTCTCCATGCCGTGTTGGCTGAATCAGCTTTTGGCTTTCTGCGGCCCCCGAGCTCAACCGCCGCCACATACCGGATGCCCGCCTCCGGCAGGTATACGTGTAGGGCCTCCGCGCTGAAATGAGGATACTTTCGGGAGCCGGGATACCGGCGCACATCTACCAGCACCTCTATCTGGAATGACTGCAACGCTGCCACAAATTCCTCCGGGCTGCGGGTAGAGTGGCCAAAGGTCCAGATGCTGTTCTTGGGTTGCGTCATATGTATTTTCTGAACGAATGAAGGTGTTTATAAGCACAAGGCACAGAAGCACATCAATCCTTCTTCATTAAGGAAAGCGCGGAGCCCTTGTGTGCTGCGATATGGTCTGTTTTGTCGCTCTTTATCTCGTATTGCGGGTCCTCCTGGCTGGCACGGTGCGTATGGCCTTTGTAGTCAAAATCAGCGGTGTGCACTTTCACAATGGTGCCTGACACCCGGCCCGCCTCCGAATTCCACGTAACCTTATCGCCGGTTTTAAATTTCTGCTTCATTTCGGATCGGGTTTATCATTAAAGAAACTTTCCTCTTAACTACTAGCTGTTATGGGCTTACCTGGCAGGCTTTGAGACAGCGAGCGTGAGCAGGAAAACAGACTCCTCCAGGGCAAACACGCTGTGCGGAATACCCGCGTGTAGTGCCAGCATCTGGCCCTCTCCCATCTCGGCGGTCTGCTGCTTGGTCGTGAACCGAATCCTTCCTTCCAGCACCTGCACATTGATAATGCCGGGGGCGGTGTGCGTTTTCATCTCCGCGCCCTGATGCAGGGCAATCAGCACGAGGCGCATGCCGTCTGTTTTGAAGATAGTAATGGCATTGCGGTCACTGTTCTGCCAGGGCTGTTCCTCCTTTATCTGCCTCCTGAAAGCAGCGAGGTCCATCTCAACCAGCGGTGCATCCAACGGGCGTTCACCTTCCGGGCGCTGCGGTGTGGCCTCGTTCGATTTCTCCTGTATTGGGGAGTCTGCGGAGACCTGGGCCGCCTTTTCCTGCAAGGCCTGTATCAGCTCATGGGTCGCCCCGTCGCTGTAGATCCCGTACCCATCCACCAACGTGCCCTTCACGTTGTGTTTCGCAGAGGAGATGGCATACACAACGGCCTCATCGCCCGGGTCCGACATACCCTCGAAGCGGTAGTGCCTGTCCACTACAAACTCATTGGGGAAGATTCGGAGGGAGTTGCCATTACAGATCAGACAGTTGTCATCCAGGTTAAAGTCTACGGTATAGCCTTCCTGCTTCAGCTTTGTCAGTATTTCCGATACGGTGGTCATGGTATTCATAGGGTTGTGTTTTGCGGTGACTAAATTGCTACTCCTAAAAGTAATCATTGCATATGCCTCGCGCTCATGGTCATACCCCTTTGTATATGCTAATAGCCGGCCGAAGGTTATTGCCGGTGCATTCTGCTGCCTCCTGCCCCTGGTTGGGAAAGCTATCTTCCGGCCACCAGGGGCACGTTATACGTACTGTACCTTACTGTTTATATTTATCCGGTGCTCCCTCAAAACACCGCTCCGGCGAGGCTCCGGGGCTCGTCTAACCAGTTCGCTCTTTAAAAATCAGAAACGCTTCCCGATACCTAAACCTACAGAGAACGAATCGTAGGCATCCTTGCGGGTATCATAGAAAATGGTCGGTGCCACATCCCAATGCGATCCCAATTCCAGCTCATATTCCAACCCGGTTCGCCACACAAACAGGTCTTCCTCCTTCTCTAACTCTATACCTGGACCAACGAGCACCACCAGACCTTTCCAGGGCTTCCAGAGGGCATCCAGCGTGAGCAGCACCGGTGTTTCTCTCTCAAAAGTTGTACGACCCTGCTCCTCCACTTCAAAACTGATCAGTTCCAGGTCGTTGTGGGAGCCGATTCCCCATTTAGGATTAAACCAGTACTCCAGATCCAATCCAACGGAGGGTACAATGAGTATATCCTTGCCTTCGGTCGTTTCGGTGCCGATGTAGGTGTGGTACAAAACCGCGCTCACCCTGAAGTGTTTGAATTCCCCGTGCCCTTCAACCGGCTGATCTTGAGCAGATACTTCAAAGGAAAAAAGCGAAAAAGCGGCGAAAGTGAATGCCTTGCTGAATTTCATATACCTTAATGCATGTTTTGTTTACCTATTCTTGCCCGCTACCTACCCTCCACACGAAGTACGCCCTGGTTGATGAACTTTAGTTTGTCAGATGCCTCAATTACAGAAGCATCAGGATGCCCCACCCATCGCTCACCCTCCTTGGGGAGGTATAGGTATGATATGCTCCCTGAACCTATTTACTTTACTATCTGCTGATCCTTCACCGGGTTCAACCCAACTAACGTTACCCACCTTTTCCTGCATATTGCCGATGCCCCTGGTTTCTATTAAAATCTATTATACGTGCTACTATCAATTTAAGAAATGCAATTTTCTGCGTGCTTCCCATCTACTTTGCTCTTCATTTGGAAAACCCGGTAACCGGTCCTTCCATGCCGCAAGTTTAGTGATAGCGCAACTTGTGGCTGTACATGAAGCCAGTTTGCTACTGGCGTTTTACACAGTCATTCTTTCCCCTTTAAAAGTTGGCTGCCATACCTAACAACCTGTTTCCGCTTCCCTCACACTGGCAGTCAAAGGCTCTTTGGGATTTCTTACTCCCGAAGTAAGCTGTTGGCATTAGTTAGGGCCCCTCTTTTCAGAATCAGACCATCCCAATCCTCTCCTTTCTCTATAACAATCCACTCTGGCGTCTGTCCGTTCCTCCTCCTTCCTCACTACACTTTAGGTGTCTTCTAAACTTTACTTAAAACAATTGAGTAAAAAAGTGAATGAACAAAATCAGGCTATCTCAACTAAACACAAAATGATGAACCTTTCCACAAAAGCCGTCCTGTCTGCCATGTTGCTGACGACAGTTGCTGCCGGCTGCAACGAACAGCGCAATGCCAGTCAGGTAGAAAACGCACAGGAACAAACAGCCCAGACCGACAAACCGGAAGACTGCAGGCCACTCGAAACACGAGAACCAAGCGACTCCACACAGAAACCCTCTTTTGCCGGGCAGACACGCGCCTGCGGCATACAATCTGATGTCGCCTTTGAGGTAGTGGTCCTGACCAAAGGCCTTCAGAAGCCCTGGGCAGTAGAGCCGCTCCCTAACGGCGACCTGCTGGTAACCGAAAAACCGGGAAATTTGCGCATCGTATCTGCCACCGGGCAAATAGGCAAGCCGATCACGGGCGTGCCCAAAGTGGATGACCGCGGCCAGGGAGGTTTACTGGATGTAGCGCTCAGCCCGGATTTTGAAGCAGACCGTACCATCTTCTGGAGCTTCTCGGAGCCACGGAAAGGCGGTAACGCAACCAGTGTAGCCCGGGGCGTGCTTTCGCAGGACCGCAGCAAGCTGGAACAGGTACGCGTCATCTTTCAGGCGCAGCCCACCTACGACGGCACCATGCACTACGGCTCCCGCATCAGCTTCGATGAAGACGGCATGCTATACCTGACCCTAGGAGAGCGCTCAGACCTGAAGATACGTCCGCAGGCCCAGCACATGGACAGCCACATGGGCAAGGTTGTGCGCATCGCGCCGGATGGCAAGGTACCAAACGACAATCCCTTTGTCAACGAAAAAGGGGCGCTGCCCGAGATCTGGACAGTGGGTCACCGCAACGTGCAGGCAGCTGCCTTTGATGACGATGGCAAGTTCTGGGTAGTGGAAATGGGACCCAAAGGCGGCGATGAACTTAACCTGGTAGAGAAAGGCAAAAACTACGGCTGGCCATTGGTTACCTTCGGAACAGAATACTCCGGCGAACCCATACCGAATGCCGTCACACAGCGGGAAGGTTTCCAGCAACCTGTCTATTACTGGGACCCTGTAATTGCACCTTCCGGCGCGCAGTTCTACAGTGGCGACGCCTTCCCCGAATGGCGCGGCAACCTGTTCGTAGGCTCGCTCAAAGAGATGCGCCTGGTGCGGCTGGTGATTGAAGATGGCCGTGTGAAAGGCGAAGAACACCTGCTCACCGACCGGGGGCAGCGTATACGCGATGTCCGCCAGGGACCTGACGGCGCGCTATACCTGGTGACAGACCAGGAGAACGGCGAACTATGGAAAATAACACCGGGCCAGTCAAAGACTGCTGCTGGTAAATAATACAGGTATAGGAATACAGGTATAGGAAAGGCTGTCTGTTCAGACAGCCTTTCCTATGTTTTCATCTTCAGACAGGGACGACTGGGCCAGCAGTTGCCGGAGCCGTTCAATGTGTACTTTCATTTCTTCTGCGCGATCTTTTTGCATCGTCGACCAGCGCCCGTTTCCGTTCTGGTCTACGTTCTGCGACATGTGCAGCAAGATGTTGTGGCGCTCCTCCAGGGTGCGCATCGCGACCCAAAGCGTTTCTTCCAGGCTACTCGACATGCCGTGCAAAAGGGCATCCTGGTTATAAGCGTGCCCCGAATGGCACCTGTAACGCGACACGGTTCCTTCCTGCGACAGCTCCCATAAGCCGCCGCCACAATCCGGACAGGAATAGGCTGTTCTTGTTCCGGCTTTCTCCAGGTCTTCTATATTCGTCATAGCGGTATTTGTCATGATGCGTTCTGTAATCTGTGCCTCCTGCCAGATGTCGGTAGGTATAGCCACGGTATCCGAAGCAGGTTGCTGAACCAATTCTTGCAGCAAACCTGCCATCTCATCGATCGGGATGATATAGTCGGTGTCAATTTTGCGTATCACATTCTGTGGTAAAGCCGGGAATTCGGCGTCGTCGGGGTGCTGCACAATGGTGATGCCCCCGCTACGCTTGATCGATTCCATGCCAATAACCCCGTCGGTCATAAAGCCTGTCAGGATTATCCCGATCACACGGCTGCCCTTGTAGGCGGCGGCCGAGCGGAACAGCGGGTCAATGGCAGGCCGGAACTGGTTTTCACGCGGCCCCCGCACCACGAGCATTTTTTTATCGCTGAGGAGCAGGTGCATATCGGCCGGGGCCATGTAAATCACCCCCTCTTCCAGTTCTGTGTTGTGTTCGGCAACTTTGCAGCTAAGGGAGGTATGGCGGCTGATCCGATTGACCAGGAAAGGCGTGGAAGAATCCACGCTCAGGTGCTGCACAACCAGGATGGCCGCCGGCAAATCTTCCGGAAGTTTGGCCAGCAGCCTGATCAACGCCTGCATGCCGCCAGCCGAGGTACCGATCACGATTATTCTGATGTCTCTGCTACTCATAAAGGAGTTTGTATAACCGCAGGGAGTTGTTTCTGCCTGCTTCCTATGCTCTTTTATTTACGCGCCGCTGGGTGCAGAGTTGAAACGGCTGGCAGAACCAGCATTTTCCAACCGTATGAATTACGTATAAGTTAAAATACCGTAAGTATAAATAACTATACTTACACCACGCCTACTGCCTGAATCATACCTTATCGTATCTTTAGCCATCGGAATCCATTGGAATCAGTAATTTGACAATCAGCAAGCATACCCTTCTTATTTAGATTTCAGTTAGAGTTCAGAGATGACAAAGTCAGTGAGTAGCAACAGCAGGAAAAACAACGACCGGGAAGTGAAGGAAGAGACTGCCAGGGAAGTAATGGTGATCGGTATTGGGGCATCGGCAGGCGGATTGCAGGCACTCACCTCACTCTTCAACAGCGTGCCCAACGACAGCGTGGCCTATGTCATTGTGCAGCATCTTTCGTCGGAGCACCGAAGTCTGCTGAGACAGATGGTGGCGCAGCAATCGGTGCTGGAAGTGGTGGAGGCGCAGCAGGACATGCCGGTCGAGGTAAACAAGGTGTACGTCATCCCCCACAATAAGGAGCTGATCATCAACCACAACCATTTGCAGCTCTGTGACAAAGCTTCGCTGGACAGATCCAAAACGATCGATACTTTCTTTAGATCGCTGGCGGCCGATAAAGACCATCAGGCCGTTGGCATCGTTTTGTCGGGCACCGGTTCCGACGGCACCGAAGGCGTAGTGGCCATCAAAAAGGCCGGCGGCATCGTGATGGTGCAGGACCCGGCAACAGCCAAGTTTGAAGATATGCCGCGCAATGCGATCAACACCGGCTATGCCGACTATATCTTATCTCCGGAAGAAATGCCGCAGGCCATTGGCAACCTGGTGAAAGAGCCGCATAACGGCGATGGGGAGACAGAGCTGGTGAACCATGAAACCGAATCGTCTTTTCTCCTCATTCTGGATATGATCCATGAGCGATCCGGTATAGACTTCAGCAATTACAAACGACCCACCATCATCCGGCGCATCAGCCGGCGTATGGCGCTCACCAATATCGTAGGGCTGATCGACTACCTCGATTACCTGCAGCTGCATCCGGAGGAAGTGGAGATCCTGAGCAAGGATCTGCTGATCGGCGTTACGAAGTTCTTCCGGGATGAGGAAGCTTATAAGGTGCTGGCCAATGAAGTGATTCCGGTCCTGATCGACATGAAAAATTTTAATGGCCAGCTGCGTGTATGGGTGGCTGGTTGCTCCACCGGTGAGGAAGCCTATTCCCTGGCCATCCTGATCCGGGAGTACATGGATATCGTCAAGAAGGAACTGGAGGTAAAGATATTTGCATCCGATATAGACCGCGAAGCACTTGACTTTGCAGGCAAAGGCGTATACCCGCTGAGCAGTTTGTCGGGTGTATCCAAAGATCGTCTGCAACGGTATTTTGTAAAGGAAGACGGGAAGTACCGCATCAATCAGCGCGTGCGCCGCATGGTGATCTTTGCGCCGCACAACGTCATCAACGACCCACCCTTCAGCAAGGTAGACCTGGTAACTTGCCGCAACATGCTCATTTACCTCAACCCTGTCTTGCAGAAAAAGGTGATCGATAAATTTCATTACGGGCTGCTGGCCGGCGGCTATCTTTTTCTGGGTTCCAGCGAGAGTATCGGCGACCAGAAGAGTTTTGTAGAGGTAAACAAAAAGTGGAAAATATACTGCAATGCAGAGCCGACTTATGCCTTTTCGATGGACACCTTATCCGGCAGCGGCCTGAACAGAAAATCCAGGGTGACCACAGCGCCTGCTTTGGTACGGGAACAGTCGCCCAGGCAGCTGGTGCAGAACAGCTTCTCAGACCTTCTCAACGAAACCATACTGGAAGAGTATGGCTATGCTGCCGTATTCATAGATGAGCACTACGACGTGTTGCACGGGGTAGGCAGGTTCAAGAATTTCCTGGACCTCCCGGAAGAGAATTTCACCTTCAATCTGCTCAAACTCGTGCCGCATGACCTGTCAGGCAGCCTGGCAACCACCCTGCGCAAAGCCACTCGCGACAAGGAGAAAGTATCCGTCAGAGGTATACAGGTCCGGAATGGCAACATCATGCGCTCCGTCAATGTGGTGGTGAAGCCCTACCTGGCCGATAAGAAGCTGGTTCAGAAATTTATACTGGTGCTGTTCGCCGAAGATAGTCCGGCTGTACAGCTGGAGGCCGGGGAGGCGATGCGGTTTAATGAAAGCCGGAACGACGAACGGCTGAAGGAAATGGAAGTGGAACTGCAGCATACCAAGGAAGACCTGCAGACCGTCGTGGAAGAACTGGAAACGTCAAACGAGGAGTTGCAGAGCACCAACGAAGAGCTGCTCTCTTCGAACGAGGAACTGCAAAGTACCAATGAGGAGCTGCAGTCACTCAACGAGGAGCTCCATACCATCAACGCCGAGCACCAATACAAGATCAAAGCCCTGGTGGAGCTCGACGACGACCTGAACAACTATTTCCGAAGTACGAACATCGGGCAGATCTTTGTGGACCGCCAGCTCATTATCCGGAAGTATACGCCGATTGCGACCAACCTGATCAACCTGATCGAGAGTGACATTGGCCGTTCCATCAACCATATTTCCAACAACCTGCGCTACGAGCACCTCATAGAGGATACCCGGCGTGTGATATCGGATAGCATCACCATCGAAAAGGAGGTACAGGACAAGAATGGCACCTGGTACCAGATGCGGATTTTACCTTATATAACACAGGAGCGCAGCATCGATGGGGCCATTATCATCTTTATCCAAATTAATGAACTCAAAAACCTGCAGCTGCTGCATGCCGGTATTCTCGATAGCTCCCCCAGCGTCATCATTGCCCTCAAAGCTATCCGCAACAACAGAAAGGCCGTCACGGATTTCAACATCCGGGTAGCCAATCATACAGCGCAGGAATTTTTCAACTGTTCCGAAGATAGTTTAATCGGCAGAAAGATCCGGGAGTCGTTCCCCCAGTTATTTGATAAGGGGACGATGGAAAACCTGGTGCAAACGGTGGAGACCGGTGAGCTGGTGAATATGAACAAAGAACTGGTGTGGCAGGAAGAACAACTCTGGGTACACCTGGTAGCCGTCAAATTTGACGATGGCTTGGTGCTCACCCTGCACAACATCACCGAAAACGTGCTCTATGAGCGGGCCATGCGGCAGCAGCAGGAAGAAACCAAGGAAAATGCGGAACGCTTCCGTACCCTGGTAGAAGCTGTGCCGCATATAACCTGGACCAACAAGCCAAACGGTGAAAGTGAGAGCTTCAACGAATACTGGTTCAGGTATACCGGCTTAACCGCGGAAGAGTCCGCTGGCTGGGGCTGGGAAAAAGCTTTTCATCCGGACGATCTCAAAAAGTTCCTCCCTGTTTACAAGAAAAGTATGAAAACTGGCGATGTCTTCACGGCGCAGGCCCGCATCCTACGCAAAGCAGACAAGCAGTACCGTTGCCACCTCCTCAAGGATGTGCCGATCCGCAACGAGGCCGGTGAGATCACTCTCTGGATCGGAACCGCCACCGACATCCAGGATCATAAGGATGCAGAAGAGTCGAATGTACGCCTCCAGTTGTCTCAGCAACGCGAACTCCTGAACGTCATTCTGCAGACCCAGGAAGAAGAGCGAAGCAGAATTTCGGAAGCCCTGCACAACGGCCTGGGCCAGATTCTGTACGCAGCCAAACTCAACCTGAGCAGCATACTGACAGACAAAGAAAGTTTGACAAAAGACTCTGCCAAAGCTAAAGAGAACGTGGAGCAGTTGCTTACACAAGGGATCAAGATTACACGGGATATATCCTTTGAATTGACACCGGCTGTTTTAAAGGAATTCGGCTTGAAAACTGCCGTGGAGGAAGTCATCTCCCGGATGAGCAGCTCCCATCTGAAGATCTCCTCGAAAATAACCGGTTTAGGAAAAAAGTTGAATTACAACGTATCGATCTCTTTGTACAGGATCATACAGGAGCTGCTGAATAACATTGTAAAACACTCGAAAGCAACCCTGGCCACAGTAGAGCTTACCAGCAAAAAGGAGGGCATCACCCTCCACGTAACGGACAACGGCATAGGTATAGACCGCAAACAACTCGACCGCATAAAAGGTCGGGGCCTGAGCAGCATTCAGAAACGGGTAGAGTTGCTGGAAGGTAACATGGAAGTAAAGGCCCAGCCCGGAAAAGGAACCTCCGTCCTGATACACTGTAAGGTATAGCAGCAGGCCTTGCTGTTGCGGTATTCTTCTGATCGAGTATGCTGCATGTATAGCGAGCGGGCTGGCTCGCTCCATACATGCAGCATTAGCTAGAACTTAACGACCCTACCTGACGCAAAGGCTACGCTATACCTGGGAACCAACAGGACAGGCATTACTTTTGTACAGGCGCCCGGTGATCGGGCGCCTGTTTTTTATACCTGCCCCACGCATGGCCGCAACCAGAACACCTTCCTTCCCTCCTGCTACCCGGAAGGAGGCTTTGGTTTCCGATTAATCGCTTTTGCTGGTTTGACATGCTCAACTACAGAAGTCTATATCTATCCGCAGGATTGTCCGCAAAAAAAATTATCTTACCGTATCGTTCCCAAAATTAGGTAGAGAGAAAATGAAGAGACCGTTCCAACAACTGGCACTGGCTATCCTTTTGCTGCTGCATGTTTCCTGCAGCAGCCCAGAAAAAGCAGCGACCGAGAGCCTGCTCGCTGCAGGTCGCCAGCCGCAGCTGGCAGTAGACCCCAACGGGGTGACCCGGGTGGTGTATGGCCTGGATGAAAACCTGTACTGCGCTACCTCCACTGACCAGGGCCAAACGTTCTCCGAGCCCGTGCTGATAGCTCAACTCAAAGGCTTATACCTGGGCATGTCGATGGGGCCCCAGATCGCCAGTTCCGCCAACTATACCGTCGTAACAGCCATAGACAAGAAGGGCAACATCCATTCCTACAGCCTGCAGCATGATTCGGGTGAATGGGTAAAAGCAGCCGGCGTTAACGATGTGCCGGGCTCGGTACCCGAAGGCCTGATGAGTATAGCAGCGGATGAAAAGGACACCTTCTATGCCGTGTGGCTGGATGTCCGGAATAACAAACAAAACAAGATCGTGTTTGCAAAGACCGAAGGCGACGCGCGTGCATGGACAAAAAATAAAGTGGTGTACGAGTCGCCTGACAGCACCGTGTGCGAATGCTGCAAACCAGGTATAGAGGTGGAAGGTTCGCAGGTTGTGCTGATGTTCCGGAACTGGCTGGATGGCGCCCGTGATTTTTATATAACCAGATCAGCCGACGGCGGCCGGGAATTCTCTTCCACCCAAAAGTTAGGAAACGGTACCTGGAAACTGGAAGGTTGCCCCATGGATGGCGGTGGCCTGGTGCTGGACAACAAAAATGTGCTCCATACCGCCTGGCAGCGGGAAGGGAACATCTACTACGCTAAACCCGGCAACCCGGAAATCCAGGTCGGCAAAGGCCGGAACTGCCGCATAAGTGGAGTTGCCAATCCAGTGATTTCATGGCAGGACGATTCCGTTCTTAAACTAAAATTTCTGAACACAGAAAAGGAAGTGACAGTAGGCACCGGCAGCTACATCGAAACCGCTGAAATGCCGGACAAAAGCACGCTGTGCATCTGGGAAAACGAAAAAGAAATTTACTTCAAAAAAATCTAGAAGGCTTCCGTTTGTCCATTAATTAATAGCCAAAAAAGGCCGCTCCTACTAAGCAGGAGCGGCCTTTTTTGACATGTTTGCAGGTATAGCCAGGTGTATCAGGAAGAAAAATTTAGCTCTGCCTGACTATAGCGCTATCAATTATTATAAGACCTCCATTCCAAACATAATACACTACCTAAAAGTCTTGTGTCTTGCTACTTGTGTCTCTTTCCCTACACCGCAACCGGGATGGTAATTTTCAGCTTCTCCCAGCTGATGATGATGGCTCCTTCTTC
>NZ_JSYF01000327.1:0-5646 GCF_054824225.1 Pontibacter sp. HJ8 | reverse complement strand
GGAAGGTATAACAGCATGCAAGAAACCGGTGTTTTGTCAAGTACTTCATAGTTTGCTTCAGTTATTAGGGGTTCAGGGGTGAAGAATGACAAATGTCATCGCTTGCGAAACAAAATTATACATTCTTTGCGGAATAATTTATTGACAGTGGATAAGCAGCCTGAATAAAACCAGCAGCAACAGGCTCCGTACCCCTAACCTATACCTGACCTATAATTAAAGAGTTTACCCATGCTACAAACACCCCCTACCTATACGACTGCCGAAGAAGCCCTTTCGGTGATCAAGTCCGGTGACCGTGTCTTCCTGCACGGTAGCGCCGCTACGCCCGAATACCTGGTGCGGAAACTGGCTGAACGCTACCAGGAACTGCGCAATGTGGAACTGGTCAGCATAACGACTTTCGGTGACATGCCCTGTGCCGATGAAAAATGCTCCGATGCCTTTTATATAAACTCCCTGTTCGTTTCAGCGAACGTACGCGAAGCTGTAAACAGTGGCCGGGGTGACTATGTGCCTATTTTCCTGAGCGAAATTCCGAATCTCTTCCGCTCCGGCATCATGCCGCTGGATGTAGCCCTGGTGCACGTGTCCCCTCCTGATAAGCATGGTTTCTGCTCCCTGGGTGTGTCGGTAGATATCGCGCGGGAGGCCGTCAAGAGCGCCAAGTATGTGATTGCGCAGGTAAATCCGCAAATGCCCCGTACCCACGGCGATGCCCTGATTCATTCCCGGCGTTTCCATGCCCTGGTGGAAGTAGATGAGCCGCTGCCAGTAGTGGATTATAGTTTGAAGATCACCTCTACCGAAGAAACCATAGGTCGCTACATCGCTGAGCTGGTAGAAGACGGTGCCACCCTGCAGATGGGCATTGGCGGTATACCCGATGCGACCCTGCAGAGTCTGACCAACCACAAAGGGCTGGGCATCCATACCGAAATGTTTTCGAACGGCATACTTCCGCTTGTCCGCAAAGGTATCATTACCAATGAGTTCAAGAAGAAGTTTCCGGGCCGGATTGCCACCGGTTTTATCGTAGGTAACAAGGAGCTGTATGATTTCGTGGACGACAATCCGCTCATAACCATGCTCAGCTCTGATTATGTCAACGATGTGACCGTCATCCGGTCTAATCCGAAAGTAACAGCGATCAACAGTGCCATCGAGATCGACCTCACGGGGCAGGTCGTATCCGATTCCATCGGAACCTACCAGTATTCAGGTATTGGCGGCCAGATGGACTTCATCCGGGGAGCCGCCCTCTCCCAGGGAGGCAAACCCATTATTGCGCTACCTTCCGTTACTGCTAAAGGTATATCCCGCATCACTCCATTTATCAACCAGGGAGCCGGCGTCGTGACTACGCGCGCGCACGTGCACTATGTCGTGACGGAGTATGGCGTAGCTTACTTGTATGGCAAGAATCTGAGACAAAGAGCCCAGGCGCTCATTGCGATCGCCCACCCGGACCACAGGGAGCGGCTGGAGGAGGAAGCGCACAAGCGGTTCAAGTATTTGTAAGGGAGCAGCAACCCTGCTGTTGTTTTTGCGTGTATGGGAGGAACATTATATAGACGCACTGCCATGGATATTTCAAGTGTTAGCTCCCATATACCTTCCCCCAGACCGGAATGGGTTACCCGTTTTGCCAGATTCGGACTGACCGCCAAAGGCATCGTTTATTGCCTGGTCGGTGCCATCGCCTTCATGGCTGCCTTTGAAATTGGCGGTAACACGGGGCAGGATGCAGACAAACAAGGAGTGTTCCGTTTTCTTCTGGAGCAACCGTATGGCAAAGGCTTGCTGGCGCTCGTGGCCCTTGGGATGCTCTGTTACACCATATGGCGTTTTATACAGGCGTTTAAAGATACCGAGTCGAAAGGGACAAACGCCAAAGGTATTGGGGGACGTATAGGGTTTGCTTTTAGTGGCCTTGTCTATGGGGTTCTGGCTTTTTATGCAGCGCAACTGGTTTTAGGCAATGGCGGTGGTGGCAATGGCGATTCCCGGCAGTCTTTTGCCCAGGAACTGTTGTCTAAGCCCTTTGGTCAATGGCTGCTGGGTGCCGTAGCGTTGGGAACCATGGCAATGGGAATCTACCAGTTTTACCGGGCCTATTCGGGCAGTTACATGAAAAAAGTGCAGGCATCGGGGCTGCAGCCTGATCTGCAGAAATCGCTTGTACGCGCCGGCAAGGTTGGCTATTTTGCTCGCGGCGTAGTCTGGCTCATCATCGGGTATCTGTTCCTGAAAGCTGCACTGGAGTCTGATTCGAGTGAAGCGGGTGGCAGTGGAAGAGCTTTTCAGTTTCTGGAAGACAACGCCTATGGCTCCTACCTGTTGGGTGCCGTCGCGCTTGGCCTGATCTGTTATGGCGTATTCATGTTTGTGCGTGCCAGATATGAAACGATCCGGACTTCTTAAGCCAGGTATAGCTAAAGTACGACTTTAGCTATACCTGCTGAAACATATTTACTAACACATACTTATGTAACGGAGATGCAATGTGCAGCTATACCTGTTGTCGGTGCCGGCAGACCTAACGTATGCGGCTGTTTCAGGTATGGAAATCAGCAGGCGACTTCCTCCTAACAACCTGTAACTCCTCCCCTCTGCTACTGGTAATATCTCATTCCGGCGTACGTATTTCCAACACCGAATTTTCCTTCGCTTCTTTCTTCCCGGTCTTGCGGCTTGCGTAAGAGCAGCGATGCCATATGCGTCATAATTTATCGGATCAAGAAGAAACTAACTTCCCTCCCGCTAAGTTGTAACGAGCAGTAAACCTGTTCTTTATCCAATCCTGCGTTTAACTTTTGCAAGCGTTGAGTCAAAGCTGGCATAATCTGTAGGTTTATCCGTCAGATTGCTTCATTTTGATGACAAATAACTAACGAAAACTGTTTCGATAACATAGGTTTACTAGTATCTTTGGTGGCGCTGGAATCACCCTACAAAAGCTAGATGGCAAACGACACGTTTAAAATATTTATACTGGATGATGACGTATGGTACAGCGAGTTGCTGGAGTACCATCTTTCGTTGAATCCTGATTATGAGATCCGGAAATTCCACTCAGCCAGTGAGTGCCTTTCCAATTTCTACCTCCACCCCCAAGTGGTCACACTGGATTACTCCCTTCCTGACAAAAACGGATCGGAAGTACTCAAGAAGATAAAAGAGCTGAATCCGGATGTTCAGGTAGTTGTGATATCGGGGCAAGAGGATGTCGCCACGGCCGTAGACCTGCTCAAGTTGGGCGCCTACGACTACATTGTCAAGGACGAAGATACGCCGGAACGGCTCTGGAATACGATCAACAAGATTCGAGAAAACGTAACGTTGCGCGAGGAAATCGACCAGCTCAAGGAAGAGATCGGCCAAAAGTATGATTTCAGCAAAGCCATTATCGGAAACAGCGAAGCTATCCGGAAGGTCTTTGCACTGATGGACAAAGCCGCCAAAACCAATATCACGGTGTCTATTCACGGCGAGACGGGTACGGGTAAAGAGCTTGTTGCCAAGGCCATCCACTACAACGGGCCCAAAAAGAAAGCGCCTTATGTGACCGTCAACGTGGCTGCTATACCCCGCGAATTGATAGAAAGCGAGCTGTTCGGGCATGAAAAAGGAGCCTTTACCGGCGCACTGGCCCGGCGCCTGGGTAAGTTCGAGGAAGCCAACAAAGGCACTATATTCCTGGATGAGATCGGGGAATTGGACATTAGCCTGCAGGCCAAGCTCCTGCGCGTTTTGCAGGAAAAAGAGATCACCCGCATAGGCAGCAATAGTGTGGTCCCTGTGGATGTGCGCATCATTGTGGCGACACATAAAAACCTGGCAGAAGAAGTGAAAAAAGGCAACTTCCGGGAAGACTTATATTACCGCCTGCTGGGACTGCCCATACAGCTGCCGCCTCTGCGCGACCGGGGGGGCGACGTGCTGGTGCTAGCCAAGCACTTTATCGATGCCTTTGCCAAAGACAATGGAATGGGTAAAAAAACGCTCTCTCCGGCGGCTCAGGAGAAGCTGCTCTCCTACTCTTTTCCGGGTAACGTGCGTGAACTCAAGGCGCTGATGGAACTGGCTGTTGTCCTTTCGGATGACGCCGTGATCCAGGAGCAGGACATCAATTTCAGCGCAAGCCATACCGAAAAAGATTTCCTGGCCGAAGAGCGTACCCTGAAAACCTATACGACGATTATCATACAGCACTTTCTGGACAGGTATGACTATAATGTGCTGCTGGTAGCCGATAAACTGGATATCGGCAAGTCGACCATTTACCGCCTGATCCAGAGCAAAGAACTTACTGTGAAATAATCTGAGACCGGTTATGAGCAGAAAGTTAATTTCTAAAAAAATAATCGGTCAAACCCAATACCACATCTTCTACAGGTTATTTAATGCCTTATAATGGAAATAGAAAGTGAAGTGCAGCAGCTGCAGCAAGCGCTTGAGCGGGAACGGAAGGCGCGTCAGGAAGCCGAGCAGCTGGCTGGCCGCATAGCCACTGAGTTGGAGGAGATCCGGAACAAGCAGCCTGATCCGGAGTCAGAATACGCGCACCCGGTGCTGCGTTTAGCGCTTTCCGGCGAGATCCTCTATACCAATACTGCCGGCAAGCAACTTCTCGACACGGTGGCAGCTAACCGTATAACTGCCTTCAAGCGCCTGCTGCTCAACAAAGCGAGGCGTCTGCAACAGCCTGCCCCTCCGCGCGTCCAGGAAATGTACATGGATGGCAAGTACTTTCTGCTTTACATCACAACTTTCACTTCCCGGAATTACTTCAATTTCTATCTGACCGATATTACAGAACGCAGGCTGGCCGAAATGGCACTGAAAGAAAGCCAGCAGTTTGTAAGTAACATAACCCATACGATTCCTAATATTGTTTATATCTATGATATAGAGCAAGATAGAAGCATTTACCTGAACAGGCAGATCAGCGCGATGCTGGGCTATATGGAAGAGGATGTAGCTGCCATGGACGGGCACGTCTTCGGGTCTATTCTTGTGCCGGAAGACAGAGAGACACTCTACCAACACGTAGAGAGCATGCGAACGGCTGCAGATGGCGAAGTCAGGCAGGCAGAGTATAACGTGCATGCAAAAGACGGAGCGGTTAAAATCCTCTACTGTCGCGAGTCGGTATTCAAGCGCAAGCGCAACGGCCAGGTAAAGCAGATCATTGGCTCTGCTGAAGATATCACGCAACTCCGCTTCAAAAGCAAGGAACTGGCCCGGCAAAAAGACTTTTACGAATCTATCCTGAACCATATACCTTCGGATGTCGCCGTATACGATAACAACCTGCGCTACAAGTTTGTCAATCCGGCTGCAGTAGGCGATCCGTTCATCCGGGAGTGGATCATCGACAAAACCAACGAAGAGTACTGTGAATTCCGGAAGGTGCCGCTGCACCGGATCGAATCCCGCGGGCGCCACCTGCGCATGACGCTGGAAGAAAAGAAACGCGTTGAATTTGAAGAAAGCCTGGTCGACAAAGAAGGAAAAGCCAGCTACCATATCCGGAAACTGAACCCTGTTTTGGATGAGAAGGGTGAAGTTAAGCTCATCATCGGCCACGGCATTACCATTACGGAGCTGCACAATGCTCAGGAAGAAATCAGGCTGAGCGAA
>NZ_JSYF01000326.1:0-295 GCF_054824225.1 Pontibacter sp. HJ8 | reverse complement strand
CTGGGAGATCCTGGAAGGCCAGGGCACAGCCCAGGTAAAAGTGAAGATCGGCACAATGTCGGGTAATGTAGAGGTTTCTGCTGCCAACGACTGCGGCGCCAGCAGCAACGCAACCAAGGCGATCACCGTGTCTGATATTCCTGTCGCACCAACTGCTATCAGCGGAGAAACGACCCTGTGTGCCGGCTCTGAACATACTTATTCGATCGATCCGGTTGATGGGGCTACCAGCTATGAATGGGTGGTGCCGACAGGCTGGTCCGTTATCGGCAGCCGCACTTCCAACACCATTAAG
>NZ_JSYF01000325.1:0-937 GCF_054824225.1 Pontibacter sp. HJ8 | reverse complement strand
GCAACGCATCGACCATACCCCTTACCAGCAAACGAGCTATTATAACACGACCAGGCAGGCACTACAGGCGCAGCCTCCTTTGGTAACCACAGGCGATACCCTGCAGGTTGGCTGGTCCAAAGTAAACATCACCCCTCCTGTTAACACGCCGCTGGCCGGGTATGGCAAGCGCAAGGGACTGGAGTACACCGAAGTGCATGACTCGGTATGGGTGCGCACCTTTGCCTTCGACAATGGAAAGACGCAGGCCTTCGTGGTGGCACTGGACATGCTCATTGCCCCGATGGAGGTAGCGGAAGCCCTCGAGAAAGAATATGCCGCGCTCGGCCTCCGGCCCGAGCAGGTATACCTGACAGCCACCCATACCCACAGCAGTTTTGGCGGCTGGGGCAAAAAACTGGCAGGCCGCCTAATGGCGGGCAGGTATAACCAGGAAGTGACAGAAACGACTACAGCCCGCATCATACAAAGTATAGTGGAGGCTCAGGCAAACAAGCTGCCGGCACGCGTGGGATACGGGCAGGCCAAAATCCCCCGCCTGGTTGCCAACCGCCTGACCAACTCCACTGCAACCCTGGACACCACCATCCGCTTCCTGAAGATAGAGCAGCTGGAAGGCAGAACGGCCGTTCTCAGCACTTTTGCGGGCCATCCCACAATTCTGCCCGCTATGAATCCGGTACTTTCGCGCGACTACCCGGGAGAGCTGGTAGACCAGTTGGAGAAGACCGTTGATTTTGCCGCTTTTGCTGCTGGCGCCGTTGCCAGTCACCGCCTTAACACCCCGCATGGCGATACCTACCAGAGCACCAAAGCCGTTGGTCAGCAGCTGGCACAGGCGATCGTGCGCAAACTCCAGGCTGTGCACATGACCGATTCGGCCGTTTTGGGCTTTGCCAGGCACGAGCTTGAATTGCCCGAACCACAGTGGCGAATG
>NZ_JSYF01000324.1:0-10322 GCF_054824225.1 Pontibacter sp. HJ8 | reverse complement strand
GTCCTTGCTTCTTTAAGGTGGTATCTCTGAACTCCTTTATCAATTTGCCCGCTGGGCTAAACATTCTGAAGTAAAGAGTCGCATCCCAGGTATAGTTTATCGTTTCTACATAATAGATATTATCCTGGGCATCTAATACTACTTTCGCACTATAAGGGTAGCTGTAGTTATCAAGCCGAGGGATATTTATGGTCTTAACGTGTTCGCCTTCGGTTGTAAGGTAATATAATTTACCAGAAATATCGTCGAATATGCAAAGGTTAGAATGACTATCCATCAGAAGCTTTCTGTTGTAGTGTCCGACGGTGTCCTCGGCTTGAGGTGATGGAAATACTTTTATTAAATTCCCTTTGGAATCATACTTTTCAACTTGTTTTTGCCAATTATTGAGAATGTAAATGTTCTGCTCTGCATCCACATTCAAATCGGCTAGAATACCAGAATAGTCTACATTAGGGTTGGTGCTGGTGTAATCAGCTGAGTTTATTTTAAACTCCATTATAGACTTACCATCTTTCATCTTGATTACCCGGGAGCGGTCAAGCAGATACATGTTGTCTTCCTTGTCAAACACCATGGCTTCCATATCCAAAACTGGCGTACTCCCTATAGTGGCCTTTATGTTGTATATTGGTTCCTGAGCATAGGAATAATTAAGCAAGTAAAGTAAGAAAAGCAAAAGTAAAGTTGTTCTCATAGGCTAAGAATGAATGCGTTATCGTTCTGTAAATGTAATAATTAAAGTATAAACATAGTGCTATATATATGCCAATTATCAGTATGGATTTCAAAAAGCATCCTGTGTTATACATGCGTGTATTAACTTTGCCTGCGGCTTCTCGTTACCAAGGCCATTGAATATTCAACCAAAGAAAATAATACCATGCCCCATACCTATACCGGCAAAGTGATGTGGTCGCACCTGGATGCGAACATGCACATGCGCCACTCCGCTTACGCCGACTTCGCAGCACAGGCCCGCATCGAAGCTTTGGAAGAACTAGGCCTTGACCTGAAAACTTTCCAGCGTCTGCACATCGGCCCCATTTTGTTCCGGGAAGAAACGAACTACCTGCGCGAAGTAGGAATAAACGAAGAGCTGACCATCACTTCCGAACTGACTAAGGGTAGGAAAGACGGGTCCCGCTGGACCATCCGGCATGAGATCATCAAAGCAGACGGCGTAAAGGCGGCTGTGATTGTGGTGGAAGGTGCCTGGCTGGACGTACTGAAGCGCAAACTGGCTGTTTTGCCCGAAGAACTGGTAGAGCACTTCGCCCATATGCCACGCAGTGCAGACTACGTGGAGTTGGAAGGGTAACTGCGTTATTCATCTGTCTCTGCATCACGTACATCCATAGGTATACCTTAAGTGAAATGTCTATGGAAACGATCAGACTCAGCCACTTGAACAATGCTTTCCGGGTGGAAGGAAATGAGAAGCGAAGGAACCTGGAACTCTACAGCATATCGGTGCAGGAGTGGCCAGCAGGGGAGGCTACGCTGAAGTTGGTGGTGGTAGACGAGAAAGACGTACCCATTTACAGCCAGCCACTAAGCCCTTCCCAGCAAAGCGAAGAGATCAGCATTGGCAAGAATTTCGGCTTCTATGACCACTTGTCTGTGCACCTGCGGACGGAGCCCGAAGGAAGTCCATTCCAGGCGCAGGTTCATTTCAAGTGACAAGCCGGCAGCAGGTATACCCGAAGGTGGGGCTGCGGCTCCTATTTGGTCGTCTCTCCGCCCATTTCGGTGAATACGCGGTCCACGGGTTCCCAAAGCTCGAGCTTGTTTCCCTCCGGGTCCATGATGTGTACGAATTCCCCATAGTCAAAGCTTTCAATCTCATCCACTATGGTCACACCGTTGGCCCGTAGCTTTTCCACCAGCCCTTCGATATTCTGGACCCGGTAGTTGACCATGAACTCCTTTTTGGAAGGGGCAAAGTATTCGCTACCTGTCTTGAAAGGGCTCCACTGGAGGTAGTTGATTTCTTCGGGGCGCTTGGCGTTCCGGGACTCAAAGGTGGAGCCGTACTCATTTATCTCAAGTCCCAGGTTCTGGCCATACCACTCTCTTGTCTTTTCCGGATTATCCGAGAAGAAGAAAATCCCGCCTATACCAGTTACTTTAGGTATAGCAGCGTTCACTATCTCGTCATTTTCGGGTGTATGGGTTATGTCTTCCATGTTTTTATCTTTTGCGTTGTTTCCTGGCTGTCAGGCCACGGTTGTCTTCAATTAAGACTAGTTCTTATGCTTCCTGCGTTCCACCCAGATTCAGGTTGTACCAATCTATCTTTCGTGAATAGTACATGACAAGCCCCAGGATGATGAATATGCCGATACTGCCAATGAGCAAGGCGAAGTCCTGAAGCTGGATGATGACGAAAATGAAGGAATAAAGGACGAACAGAATCCCGCTGATCAGGTAAGTCAGTTTGCTCGATCTGAGAATCGCCTTGATGTAGCCAGCGATCAGCAAGAGTGTTGCCAGCGCAGAGAGGATGAAGGCCAGGTTGAATTTCATGTGCTCCGAGAGGGACAACAAGAGGGTATAGAAAACCACGAGGGCAATACCCACCAGGATGTACTGAATCGGGTGTATGAATACCTTGTTCAACACTTCGATGAAGAAAAAGACCAGGAAAGTAAATCCGATAAACAGAATGGCATACCGGATGGACCGGTAGGATTTCTGGTAGTTGTCAACTGGTAGCAGCAGGTCTATGCCAAAGGCTGATTCTTTGATAGAGTGTTTTCCTCCCGTCCAGATTTGGGGGTAGTTTCTGTTGAGGTGTAACACATTCCAGTTCGCTGTGAACCCGGAATCAGCCACCGTTCTGGAGTCAGGCAGGAAGGCACCATTGAAACTGGGGTTTTGCCAGGAAGACGAGATGTTGATGTCCGTGATTTTGCCTACTGGTGTAAAATACAGAAGTTGGCTGCCTTTCAGGTCCAGGCTGAATGAAAAATCATAGACAGCGCTGTCCTGTGAATTGATAGCCACCACGGCATTGATGCCACTTTCGACCACATCATTGGAGACAACGCCCGGGTTAAAGGAAAACCGGCTCTTATTCCAGTTCAAATTTACCTGCTCTTCTATCCCTCTCAAATCGTTGATGCCTATTGTCAGATGCGCCTTCTCAAACTGTATGTTTTTCAACGGAATATCGAGTGCCGGCAAGTTCAGGTCAGCGAACCTACCCGAGATGTTGACCTTGGAGTTGTAAACCACGATTTCATAAATTCCCCTATACCTGCGCTCCGGATTCAGAACGCCGTCGATGTTCAACTCGGTAGGGAGTATGTGGATATACTCCTTTATCTGTACGACTTTCTCAGTGGAATCCTTCCTGGAGAACTCCTTCACGTACCGGTAGTAGGGTATGGAGATAAAAGGCCCTGACACGGTCTGTTCTTTGCCCCACTTGGAGCTGACCTCATCGATGGCAACGCGCTGGGTCGATTCCCGCTCGAAGATGAGACCCTCGATCAAAGAAGTGGGAATCAATAAAAGTAGCCCAATGATGACGATTGTCCCTACCTTGAAATAGATGTTGTTTTTCAGCGTCTGCATAGTCTGTCATTTCCCCGACTCTGGCTATACCTGATGGAGTAATAGCGCAAGTTGCGTTTGATGGTAAAAAGAATACAAAGCAATCTACATCAAATATATGGAAAATAATATATGTCTTTTTCTACAGATACCTGTGCCTCAAAATTAGGATGCAACGTTCACGAATCTCTCTCCCGCCATCACCCGAACCGGAGTATAAACGCTGTTCCTTCTCCCTCCACCGACTGCACCTGTATGGTGCCGCGGTGCAGCATGACGATCTGTTTGCAGAGGCTCAGGCCAATGCCGTTGCCCTGCTTCCGGGTGCTGAAAAAGGGAATGAAGATCTTTTCCTGTACCTCCTCCGACATCCCGATGCCATTATCCGCAATTTTGATCACAGTTTTCTTGTCCGAAGCGGTATAGGCAGATAAGGTGATCTCGGGCTCCGGGCGATCTTTCACGGCTTCCATGGCATTGACCAGCAGGTTGATGAGCACCTGGTCGAGCAGGGTAGGATCGACCCGAAGCGAAATGTCCTGGTCGGGCAGGTATATTTCAAGCCGGATGCCTTTTTGATCCAGGGTAGGCTGCATAAGACGGTGCAGGTTCGCAAACAGCTCTTTTACATACACGGTGTCGAGGCTCAGCTTCGTGATCCGGTTGAGGTTGCGGTAGGTTTCTGCAAAGCGCAGCAGCCCTTCGCTCCGGCGCTTGATGGTGCTGACGCCCTCTTCCAGGTCTTCGATGTCACCGGAAGTCATACCTGTCGCAGCGGCCTCGTGCAGGCGGTTCTTCAGGGTATCGGCCAGGGAGGAGATGGGGGCTACGGAATTCATGATCTCATGCGTCATCACGTTCAGCAGCTTCTGCCAGGCTTTGGACTCTGTCTCGTCCAGTGCTTCGTTCACGTTCTGAAAGGAAACCAGCTTATACCGGTTGCCTTCGCTCTGAAAGTCCGTGGCGGACAGGAGCACCTTAAAAGAGTTTTTTTCGAAAAGGGTAGCATGGGCTGTCGCTATTTTGGAATGCCCCGGCTCCAGGGCCATCACTTCGGTGTATAACCCGGGATCTCTTTTCGCCAGGTACTGGATGGTTTTCATGTAAGGGACGTGCAGCAGGTTTTTGAGCGACTCATTCATCATAATCACTTCGCCGCTGTTCATGTCATAGGACATGATGCCCGTTTCCACCAGCTCCATGACCCGCTGCAGGTTCTGGTACTGGGTCTCTTTTTCTTTGGTGATGGATTTGAAAGTAGAATTGATCTCATTGAAGCCTTTCCGGAGCGACTGTAACCGGGTATAGGCCTGGTGCTCATTAAAGTGCCTGGAGAAATCCCGGTAGTGGACGGACTCGATGAACTGGTTGAGTTCCTCCTGCGCCTGACGCACAAAACGGATAAAATCTACCAGCTGAATGAGGAAGAGGGGCAGCCAGAACACCAGCGCTTCGGCCCATCCGTTGACGATAACAAAGGCAGGTATACTCAGGGTAACGAGCAGAAGCACCACCCGGATGATCAGCTTCCATTCAAAGTTCTTAAAGCCCATACTTGTTCATGCGCCTGTACAGGGCCGTTCGGGTAATGCCTAACTCTTTCGCCGCTTTGGTGAGGTTGCCGCTGTGTAGTTGCAGCACCCGGTTGATGGTCACCTTTTCCAGTTCTTCCAGGTTGGTTTCCTGCACCAGCGCTTCTTCGGCCGGGGCCGATTCGATCGGGGAGAAGAGGATGTCTGCTGCCTCCAGCGCCGGGTTGTCGGCCATGATGACGGCCCGCTCGATCGCATACTGCAGCTCCCGCACGTTGCCGGGGTATTGGTAGTGCAGCAGTTTGTCCTGCGCCGGCTTGCTGAGCTCGGGCACGGGCTTCATGTACTTGCTGGCATACACCGTCGTAAAGTGCCGGGCCAGCAGGAGAATGTCGTGGCCCCGCTTGCGGAGCGGCGGTACCGTGATCTCGACGGTGTTGATGCGGTAGATGAGGTCTTTCCGAAAGCGCGCCTCGTTGGCCATCTCGGCAAGCGAAACGTTGGTGGCACAAAGCAGGCGCACGTCGATGTCTGTCGGTTCGTTGGCTCCCACCCGGATGACCTGCCGGTTCTGCAGCACACTGAGCAGCTTTGATTGCTGGTGCAGGGAGATGTTGCCGATCTCATCCAGGAAAATGGTGCCTCCGCTGGCGGCTTCAAACCGTCCGGCGCGGTCTTCGCGGGCATCGGTAAAAGCCCCTTTCCGGTGCCCGAACAATTCTGTTTCAAACAGCGATTCCGTCAGGGCGCCCACATCCACTTTTATAAAGGGTTTGCCGGCCCGCAGGGAATGCTGGTGTATCGCTTTGGCGATGAGTTCTTTGCCTGTGCCGTTCTCTCCCAGGATCAGGATGTTGGCATCGGTCGGCGCCACTTTACTGATCTTGAAGAAGATATCCTGCATCACTTCCGACTCTCCCAGCAGCTCACTGCCAGTGACGGCTTTGCTGAAACCCGGAGCCGGAACTTTGGCCCCATTGGCTTTTCGGTCGAGTGCTGTGTGCAGGGTACTTAGCAGCTTCTCGTTGTGCCAGGGCTTTACGACAAAATCAAAAGCGCCTTCTTTTACGGAACGGATGGCCAGGTCAATATCTCCGTAGGCGGTGATCATGATCACAGCGGCCTCTGATTTTAATTCCTTGATCTTCCGGAGCCAGAACAAGCCTTCGTTCCCCGTATTGAGGGCGCTCTTGAAGTTCATGTCCAGCAAAATGACATCGAAGGATTGCTGTTTTAGCAGGAGCGGGATGTTGTCCGGATTTTTTTCGGTCACAATTTCCTTTACCTGCGGCCGCAGCATCAGGCGGACAGCAGTCAGCACATCAGTGTCATCATCTACAATCAGTATGGAGGCCTTTTTGAGCAGCATAAGCAATGAGTATGGAATAACGAAAGAAACTATTATTATGCCAGTATTGCAATACGCTGAAAATGAAGGAATAGCGTCTGAATGCGCATTAGGGGCGTGCGATTTCGCACACCTGTTGCGCGATTCTGCACGTTCTTCGGATAGATTGTAAATGTAAATGTCTGATTATGAGTAATATATCAAACTGGCATTTGCTGTGCATTTCGGCTGACAGCGAAAAGGGAAAATCTTGAGTCCGCTCACGATTTAAGGGAAACAAGCAAACAACCTGTCACTATTCATCCGATCTTAGAACAAGTAAAGGACCAATCCTATGTTTAGAAATTACTTCAAGATTGCCTACCGTAACCTGATCAGGCACAAGGGCTTTACCTTCATCAACATTGCCGGCCTGGCCCTGGGCATCACCGCCTGCCTGCTCATCGGCTTGTTTGTGTACGATGAGCTGCAGTATGATAAGTTTCTGCCTGAAGGAGACAAGGTATACCGCATCTATAATGATAAATCGGCCACTGTAGCTGCTGAAGTGGTGGCACCGGTACCGCCGTTGTTTGCCACAACACTGGAGCATGATTTCCCGGAGGTAGAACAGGCCATGCGTATTCTCATGCAGCAGTTCGATGCCAACAACCTGGTCGAGGCAGGAGACAAGCGCCTGTATGAGAAAGGTCTTTTTTACGCCGATCCTAACTTTTTCGAGGTGTTCCAGTTGCCCTTTATCTACGGTTCCCCTGAAAAAGCACTGGCAGACCCTTCTTCCGTCGTCATCTCGGATGAATTTTCTAGACGGGTGTTCGGCGACACAGATCCTGTTGGGAAAAAAGTTTCTGTCAACAAGCAGCCCTTTATCGTGCGGGGTGTGTTCAGCACCAAAGACCGGTTCAGCCTGCCTGTGAATTTTGTATGTACGATGGAAGCGGCCGAGTTGCCGGCAGAGCGCATGAAAAGCTGGGGCTGGCAACAGTTTTATACATATGTTAAATTGAAGGAAGGGGCCGACCCGCAATTCCTGGAGGCCAAGTTCAACGACGTAGTGGCCAAGCAGCTGGACCCTGACGACAACCAACCCTTTGATTATAAGCCGGTTTTTCAGCCGCTAGGCGAGGTATACCTGCACTCAGCCACATTTAAGTACGACCAGTCCATCCGGGGCAACATTACGTATGTGAAGGCGCTGAGTATTATCGCCGTGTTCATCCTGCTGATTGCCTGTTTCAACTTTGTAAACCTGGCCACGGCCAAATCCATGCAACGGGCCAAGGAGGTGGGCGTGCGTAAATCCATAGGGGCCAGCCGTGGGCAGCTCGTGATGCAGTTCCTGGGCGAAACCCTGCTACTCACCTTCATCAGTGTGATCTTCTCTGCTGCGCTGACTTCCCTGCTGCTGCCTTCCCTCAATGCCTTCACCGGCAAAGAAATGAGCTTCAATGTCTTCACCAATCCGGCTTTACTGCTCCTGCTGCTGGGCCTGACACTGGTGGTTGGTTTGCTGGCAGGTTTTTATCCGGCCCTGGTGCTCTCCGGTTTCCAGCCGGTGAAGGTGCTCAAGAGTGCCGTGGTGGTCGACAGCAAGGTCGGCCGGATTCAGTGGCTGCGGCACGGGCTGATCGTGGTACAGTTTGCGCTGTCCATTTTCCTCATCATCTGCGCTTTTATCGTTTACCGCCAGGTATCCTTCCTGCACAACAAGGACCTGGGTTTTGATAAGGATCAGATCATGTTCTTCCAGATGCGGGGCGATAACATGTTTAACGACTACGAAACGTTTAAAAACGAGCTGCGAAAGGTGCCCGGCATCAAGAATGTCTCCATTGGCTACGGCTTCCCGGGCGATGCCACGGCAGGGGATGGGATCATCGTGCCTACAAACGGGGAGCAGGTGCACCATAGAGTCACGCAGCTCATGATCGACTATGACTACATCAACACCCTGAATGTGCAGGTGGTGGCCGGAAGACCTTTCTCTAAAGCCTATAAAACAGATACGGACCATGCCTTTATGATCAATGAAACGGCGGTGCGGGAGCTAGGCTACGGCACTGCGGAGAAGGCGCTGGGCCAGCCGCTGCGCTGGAATGTATGGAGCGACACGAATCCTGACACGCTGAAAGAAGGTAAGATCATCGGGGTGGTAAAAGACTTCCACTTCAAGAGCCTCTACGACAAGGTGGACCCGACCGTGCTGCAGATTTTTCCGGGAGCCTATTGGAAAGTGGCTGTGAAAGTGGATGCGCAGAACGTTGCCGGTGCGATAGAACAGGTAGAGAAGGTATGGAAAAAGTTCGCACCGGACTATCCGATCGAGTACATCTTCATGGATGAGAACTTTGAAAAGATGTACAAGGCCGAAGACAAGCTCAAGTCCCTGCTCTGGATATTTACAGGGGTTGCGATTTTTGTGGCCTGTATGGGCTTGTTTGGCCTGGCTGCTTTTGCTGCGGAGCGCCGTAAAAAAGAGATCGGCATCCGCAAAGTATTAGGGGCCGAGAACTCAGCCATTGTCGCCTTGCTATCGAAGGAATTCCTGATCCTGGTTGTAGTGGCAGCGCTCATCGCCTTTCCGCTTGCCTGGTATGCCATGCACAAATGGCTGGAAGACTTTGCCTACCGCATAGAAGTTCCGCTGTGGGTATTCCTGCTGGCAGGTATAGCAGCAGCCCTATTAGCTTTTATCACGATCAGCTACCAGGCCCTGAAAGCAGCTACTGCTAACCCGGTCACCAACCTGAGGTTTGATTAAGGTATGCCCGCACAGGTTTTGCTATGGCCTATACCTGCTCAGGCGGCTGCTGAATGCAGTAAGAGAGGATATCTTATGTGCCGCCGAAGACGTAAGAAAGCTATATACTTCTAAAGCTATGACAACGAATCAGAAAACAGGTGCACTGAATAACCTTTTGAAAAATCCTTCTGAGATCCTGGGTGTGATCAAAAACCCGGGAAGGTATGGAATGGACATATTCAACGACCTCACCACCAAACAAAAGCAATATGTGCTGTATGCGGCCGGCGCTGGCCTGATTATGTACGGGATCTACCTGGGCAGAGGCAAAAAAACAGCTACGAGGGCTTAACATCCGGATTTGGTATCCGTATATACAGGTATAGTAACAATGTTTTCGTCCAGACAGGTTAAAACCCTGAATTAAAGCTTACTGAAGCTTTCGGAAGTTTGCTTCCATGTTTGTTCGAAGCATGAATGAAAGACCTGTCTTCAGTATACCTGAAGGCAGGTCTTTCTGTTTTTCTACCCTACAGCTGCTGTATGCTAGCTTTTCCGGCGGCCTTTGCCAGATGTCCGTTCTTTGTGGCTGGCCGTTTTGAGCTGCTTGAATTCTTCGTTCGAGATCGTCAACGAATACTCCAGCGACGAAAGAATGTGCTGGTGCTCCTCCTCATCATAGACCAGCAAAACGGACAGGAATTTGTTTTCATTCAGCACATAGTCATCCCCCTCCTTGTCGTATACCTTGAAATCATATTCCCCTTCCTGCAGGTTTTTGTTTGGTATTAGGGCCAGGCAATCCCCGGTGATGACCAGGGGCGTCTCCAGCTGCTCCACATGGTTGAAGGGCTGGTAATATTTGCCGTCTTTCTTGTGTGTGATGTATTCGATCTTATCTATGGAAAGCGCTATACCTGCGTTTTGGCTGTCGCGTTTGTTTTTAATGTCGGGTAGGTTGCCTGTCAATTTCATATCGTTTCTGCCTGTTAGCTGCCACAGCCCCTGCTCCTCTGTGGGAACTGCGTGTATTTTGATTCTGGGAGCTGTCTTACAAAAATACGCTTAAATTTTATTTGTCGTCCCTTTAAAATTCCGGTTTAACTTTGTCCCTGAACGGGAAGAGAGTGTCCGATAG
>NZ_JSYF01000323.1:0-3630 GCF_054824225.1 Pontibacter sp. HJ8 | reverse complement strand
TTTTGGTAGCTTGTCGGTTGTTGAGGTGGAAGCACTCTGATGCAAGGAGACTTCGGGCTTCACTTACAATTTAAACTTGTCTTACGATAGAATGAAAACTACAGCAAACATCTTACTGGCTGCAGCGCTGATCGGCTTCTCGGCCTGTTCTGATGGCGAAAGCAACACGACCACTACCAGCAACCAAACGGGCACGGCACCTGCTGCCAATTCACCTGCGACCACCGCGACGCCTTCAACAGCAGTAGCACTGAATCCTGCACATGGGCAGCCGGGACACCGTTGTGACATAGAGGTAGGCGCTCCATTGAATACGCCGGCACAGCCTAAGCTAACAACTCCACCGCCCGTATTTCAGCCACAGCCTTCCGGATCGGTAGCAGCAGGCACCAACCCGCCTCACGGTCAGCCGGGCCATGATTGTGCCATACCGGTAGGAGCCCCGCTGAATAAATAACAGCAAAACGAATTAGTTCGTGGAGGGGAAAGATTAAGTCCCTTACTGCTAGGGCAGTAGCGTCTAGCGGTTAAAAAATGTGCTTTTATAGTTTGACAAGCATATTTCTCTGCTTATATTTGCACTCCAATCAGGGTAACGTGGCCGAGTGGCTAGGCTCAGCTCTGCAAAAGCTGCTACAGCGGTTCGAATCCGCTCGTTACCTCTCATTACCCAAGCGCCCGTTCAGCATACCTGAACGGGCGCTTTTTTTATACCTCCCATACCTGCCTAGCGGCACCTGTCAACCCATGCACGGTACGCGCGGCCTGCACACAAAGCGACCTTTCTGCCTGCTCCAAACTTCCCCTCGTAAATAGTACTGATTTTTATCATTCTGTATATCCTTTGATGCAGGAAATCGTATTGCAGGCTATCAATATCTTTTTGCTATACTTTCATCCGTCTATTTTATCAAACCTACAACACGAAAGCAGCGCATGTGTCAGAACAGCATTGTGGCAGGCACACCTATGTTAAAGCAAACACCATTATTTTGCCCGGCCAGGCCTGTGCAAAAACATCCTCAATCCTAGCTAGCTAACAGAAGACAAGCAATTATCAAATCGCATGAAGATTATAGATTTGCGCATTATGCGCGGGCCAAATTACTGGTCAGTTAAGCATCCCAAAATTATCGTACTGAAGCTGGCACTGGAAGAGCTGGCAGACAAACTTACCCACGAAGTTCCCGGCTTCCTGAATCGCCTCATAAAAATGTTCCCTGCTATGTATGTGCATCGCGCAACAGAGGGTGTAGACGGCGGCTTCTTCAAATCAGTAGAAGAAGGAACGACCTTTGGGCACGTGGTGCAGCACATTGCACTGGAATTGCAGACCATGGCCGGTATGGACAGTGGCTTCGGCCGCTGCTACATGACCCGCGACCAGGGCACACTGCACGTTATCTTCTCCTACCAGGAAGAGCGGGCAGGGGAGTATGCCGCTTATGCCGCCGTGCGCATCACAGAGGCGCTGATAAAAGGGGAGAAGTACAGGCTGAGCGAAGACATCACCCGGCTGCACCAGATCCGGGAAGACGAGTACTTCGGGCCCAGTACGTATTCGATCGTGTCGGAGGCAGTGAGCCGCGGTATACCGTATATCCGCCTGAACAGGCACTCGCTTATACAGCTTGGCTATGGGGTGAATCAGAAACGCATACAGGCGACCATGACGAGCGGTACAGCTTGTTTTGCTGTAGAGATAGCTGGCGACAAGGACGCAACCAAAGAGCTGCTGGACGAAGCAGGTATACCTGTGCCCAAAGGCACCACCGTGTATAGCCAGGAAGAACTCAGACGTGCTGTAGATAGCCTGGGCTACCCCCTTGTGCTCAAACCGCTGGACGGAAACCATGGCAAAGGCGCTACCATCAACGTTACCAACTGGAAAGATGCCCTAAAAGGACTCACTGCCGCGCAAAAGTACGGACATGCCGTAATGGTGGAGCGATTCATGGAGGGCTTCGACTTCAGGCTGCTGGTGATCAACGGGAAATTTGTGGCGGCTGCCAAGCGTACACCGGCCATGGTAACAGGAGATGGCACCTCCACGATCAAACAATTGGTAGACCGGGAGAACAAAGACCCAAGACGCGGTATCGGCCATGAAAAAGCACTCACCCGAATCACGATCGATACGCACACACAAAATATTTTAAAGGCCAAAGGACTTACTACTCAGTCCGTTCTGGCCGAAGGGGAGGTGCTCTACCTGAAAAGTACGGCTAACATAAGTACTGGAGGCACCGCTACGGACGTTACAGACCTGGTGGATCCTTACAACATACTCATGGCGGAGCGAATAGCAGGGCTAATAGGGCTTGACATTTGCGGTATAGACGTGATGACAACGGACATTGCCATTCCGCTGAATGAGGCGGGTGGTGCTGTGCTGGAGGTGAATGCTGCCCCGGGCTTCCGGATGCATATTTCGCCTACTTACGGTCTACCGCGCAACGTGGCAGAGCCAGTCATCGACATGCTCTTCCCGCACAACAAGCCTGCCCGTATCCCGATCATTGCGGTGTCCGGCACCAATGGTAAGACCACTACGACCCGCCTGATCGCGCATATGGTAAAGAGCAAGGGGTATCAGGTAGGGTATACGACCACAGACGGGATCTACATTCAGGATAAGCTGCTGGAAAAAGGCGATACGACAGGTTCGGGCAGTGCCCAGTTCGTGCTCCGGGACCCAACTGTGAACTTTGCCGTGTTGGAGTGTGCACGTGGCGGTCTGCTTCGCTCCGGCCTCGGCTTTGAGCAGTGCGACATTGGCATCGTGACGAATGTAAGTTCTGACCACCTGGGGCTGCGCGACATCCATACCCTGGAGGAGCTGGCCCAGGTAAAGGCGGTGATACCGAAAAGTGTGTCCAAAGATGGCTACGCGGTGCTGAATGCGGACGATGACCTGGTGTACAAAATGGCGGAAGAAGTACAGTGCAAAGTGGCTTTCTTCAGTATGGATGAAAACAACCCGCGCATACTCAAGCACATTGCCAAAGGGGGACTGGCTGCAGTTTTTGAGAACGGCTATATCTCGATCTTCAAAAACAGCTACAAGATACGGGTAGACCGGGTAGCCGATGTACCGCTGACCTTCGGAGGCAGGGCTAAGTTTAACATCGAGAACATCCTGGCGGCGACGCTGGCCGGGTATATCTCACACTTTGAGGTAGATGATATCAAGCGTGCCCTGCGCACGTTTATACCTTCACCTGCCAAGACACCGGGCCGTATGAACCTGTTCCAGTTTCCGGAGTTTGAGGTGCTGATCGATTATGCGCACAACGTGGGCGGCCTGAAGGCGATCGGCGGATTTATGGAAGACCTGGACGTGACCCGCAAAATAGGCATAATAGCCGGAGTAGGGGATCGACGCACCGAGGATTTTTATGAGCTGGGAAGAGTGGCCGGGGAAATATTTGATGAGATCATCATCCGCCTCGACAGCGACCTACGGGGCAAAACGGCGGAGGAAATAACACTGCCCATGATGCAGGGCATAGAAGATGCGGCACCTCATATACAGGTAAAAGTGATTCCCGAGGAAATGCGGGCCATTGCGTATGCCCTGGAGCATGCCGGTGAAGGTGCTTTTGTCGCCATATTTACAGAAGACATAGA
>NZ_JSYF01000322.1:0-4984 GCF_054824225.1 Pontibacter sp. HJ8 | reverse complement strand
GAGAAAAGTGAGGCCCCGCCGGCCAGGCGATGTAATGCAACAATGCCAGGTTGCTATACCTGGAATACCAGCTGCAAAGCAAAAAGCGCAAAATGATTTAATTATCTCATCGATGGATTAAACTCCAGGCAAATTCGTAAACTCAATACATTATAGCCAATTTACTATATTTGCCCTGACACCTGACATTTGGGAAATAGGGAAACAAAAAATCCGCAATCACGAAAAACGAGTAAGCTTAACGATATAACAACATACTTCATGAGAACTGTAGACGAGTATAACTTTGCTGGCAAAAGAGCACTGGTTCGGGTAGACTTCAACGTACCCCTGGATGCTGCATACCATATCACCGACGACACCCGTATCCGTGCAGCGGTGCCCACTATCCAGAAAATACTGAACGATGGCGGCGCTGTGATCTTAATGTCGCACTTGGGCCGTCCGAAGGGCGGGCCGGAAGAAAAGTACTCGCTGCGGCACCTGGTTGACCGTCTGTCCGCTGAATTTAATACCCCGGTTAAGTTTGCTCCCGATTGCATTGGGCCGGAGACGGCACAGCTGGCACAAGACCTGCAGCCCGGCGAAATACTGCTGCTGGAGAACCTGCGCTTCTATAAAGAAGAGGAAAAAGGCGACCCTGCGTTTGCAGAGCAATTGGCACAACTTGGTGATGTGTATGTGAACGACGCCTTCGGTACGGCGCACCGCGAACATGCATCCACTGCGGTGATCGCGCGCTATTTTCCGGGCAATAAGGTGATGGGCTATGTGATGCAGGCCGAACTGGACAATGCACGTCGTGTGCTTGACAAGGCAGAACGCCCTTATACCGCCATTATGGGAGGTGCTAAGATATCGGACAAGATCCTGATCATCGAGAAGCTCATGGACCGGGTAGACAACCTGCTCATTGGCGGCGGCATGTCCTATACCTTTGTAAAAGCAGATGGCGGCGAGATCGGTTCTTCGCTTGTGGAAGCGGATAAAGTAGAGCTGGCCGGTCGCCTGATCGCGATGGCCAAAGAGAAAGGCGTGAACCTGATGATCCCGGTTGACTCTATCATTGCCGATGAGTTCAGCAACGATGCCAACGTAGACACAGCCCTGAGCCATCATATCAAGCCGATGTGGATGGGACTTGACATCGGGCCGAATGCACGTGAAATGTATGCCGATGTGATCCGCAATTCCAAGACCATACTCTGGAACGGACCGATGGGTGTATTTGAAATGTCAAATTTCTCGGTAGGAACCGAAGCTATAGCCGAAGCCGTGGTAGATGCGACCCGTCGCGGTGCCTACTCCCTGATAGGCGGCGGCGACTCAGCCGCAGCGGTGAACAAGTTTGGCCATGCCGATCGTGTATCGTATGTATCGACCGGAGGCGGTGCCCTGCTCGAGTACATGGAAGGCAAAACGCTGCCCGGTGTGGCTGCTTTGGAGCGCGACGACTACTAAGCGCTATACCTGTGTTTAACATACCTTGAATCCCCTGCTGCTGCAAAGTGGCAGGGGATTTTAGCAAAATCTGTGCAGCGGCCTCTCCCCTTCGCTGCTCGAGCTTTATTAGCATTACCCGGTTTATCCAAGCTCTGGGAGGCCGGGCTAAATTCAAAAAGAGCCTAAGACTGAACATGAGAATTTATACCTTTTTATTGGCGCTTCTGCTTGCCTGCCCTATTGCCGCTTCAGCGCAATCTACAGAAACTGCCGCTCCCAGGATCAGCTTCCAGCGAGGCATTGGCGTCACCGCTCCCGACAGTGCTTTTTCCCTGAACCTGCGTTTTCGTATGCAGAGCAGAGCGGTGTACAACTCGATTTCCAAAGATGACCTGGGCGTATCCGAGTATGAGCTGCGGGTGAGGCGCTTGCGTCTGCGCCTGGAAGGCTTTATGTATTCCCCTAAACTGACGTACCTCGTTCAGCTGTCCTTTTCCAGAGGCGACATGGACTGGAGCATGCGGGACCAATCCAACATCAACACCAGTCCCAACGTGCTGCGTGATGCCGCCATTTACTACCGCCCCAACGATAACTGGCAATTTACTTTCGGGCAGACCAAACTCCCTGGCAACCGGCAGCGCGTGATCTCATCGGGCGACCAGCAGTTTGTAGACCGCTCCATTGTAAACGTAGTCTTCAACATTGACCGTGATTTTGGTTTGCAGGCTGTCTACAGCAACAGCGTGGGCAATTTTAATTACCTGCTCAAAGGAGCACTTACATCCGGAGAAGGCCGGAACGTGTTTACGACCGACAAGGGGCTCTCCTATACCGGCCGGGTAGAACTATTACCTTTCGGGAAGTTTACGAACGGGGGTGACTATTTTGAGGGGGACCTGGAGCGGGAACAGACGGTGAAAGTTTCGCTGGCCGGTGGGATGAATCACAACGAGAATGCCCGGCGCACAGGTGGCCAGACCGGCCGGGACCTGTATGAGGCAAGAGACATGCAGACCTATATCTTTGACGGACTCCTCAAGTACAGGGGCATGGCGCTTTATGCCGAATACATGGCCCGTGATGCAGACAATCCTTTCACACAAAACAGTACCGGTGATACGCGCTACATACTTACCGGGCACGGGCAGAACTACCAGTTAAGTTACCTGTTCCGCAACAATATAGAGGTAGCCGGCCGATACTCCCGCATCACGCCCGATCGGGAGATCCGGAATGTGGAGAATATGGAAGAAGCCTACATGGCAGGTCTTACCAAATACCTCCGCCGGCACCGGCTCAAGCTGCAGGGCAACATAGCCTATCATTCTCTCAATGCATTTTCACCCGTTAACAATGATTACCACTGGACAGGCGCCTTCCAGATAGAGTTGGGTATATAGGCAGAAAATGACACTAGAAATGGTCTCTTCCCCGGCGCGAACCGTATTGGGCAACGTATTGTTCCTTACGTATCTGTCAGGTAACGATAATTTGAATTGTGTATTCAGCATATTGTCCGGAACTTGCACACGAATAGACGATCATGGAAGAACAAAAAAATAATCCCCTGCACGGCAAGACACTGGAACGGATACTGGTGCAGCTGGTAGACCATTATGGCTGGGAAGAGTTGGGGTATAAGATCAACATCAACAGCTTTAATGTTAACCCGAGCATCAAGTCCAGCCTGACGTTTTTGCGGAAAACCCCTTGGGCAAGGCAAAAGGTGGAAGAGCTCTACATCCGGACTTTCGCTTAGCCTCTATACCTACTCACAACTCAACAGAACATGAAAGATTATAAAAAATACTACATCATCCCGGCCACGCCTGAAGAGGTGTTCGTTGCCCTTACCAATCCGATGACCATCCAACTCTGGACAGGCGATCCGGCCGAAATGTCGACAGAACCGGGCTCCGAATTCTCTCTTTTTGATGGCAATATAGTTGGCAAAAACATTGAGTTCGAAGAAAGCAAACTCATCGTACAGGAGTGGTATTTCGGAGAACAGGCTGAGAAGTCTTTTGTGACCATCAAGCTGCACCCGCACAAGCAGGGCACTTCTGCCGAACTGCGCCACCTCAATATTCCGGATGAAGATTTCGATGACATTGTAGAAGGCTGGAACGATGCCTACTTCGGGTCCCTGATCGAATTTTACGAGGAGGACTAGCGGGGGCTGAATCTATGAGCTTTCTCAATGTGTCCGGAATCAGTGTGCAGGAAGAGGGGAATCTGGTTCTCAAGGACATCAGCTTCAACCAGCAGGAATATCAGAAAATTGCCATTGCCGGAGAAACAGGCTCCGGCAAAAGTACGCTGCTGCAAACTATTGCGGGCCTGGTGCAGCCAAGTGCCGGCCAGGTACTCTTTGAAGGTAAGCGGGTCATCGGGCCACATGAGGTATTGGTACCGGGACATCCGGACATCGCGTATCTGTCGCAGCAGTTTGAGCTGCCCCAGTTCCTGCGGGTAGAGCAGGTGCTGCAGTATGCCAACACCCTGCTGGGAGATGAGGCGAAAACGCTGTATGAGGTATGCCGGATCAGCCACCTAGCCAAACGGAAAACCAATCAGCTCTCAGGTGGCGAGCGGCAACGGATCGCGCTGGCCCGGCTGCTGAGCACCTGGCCCAGCCTGCTGCTGCTCGACGAGCCCTACTCCAACCTGGATGTAGGCCACAAAAGCATGCTCAAGTCCATTGTCCATGACATTGGCGAACGACTGGCCATTACCTGTATCCTGATCTCGCATGACCCGCACGACACCCTCTCCTGGGCCGACGAGATCATCGTCCTGAAAGATGGGCAGATCATCCAGCAGGGAACGCCCGAGCAGGTATACCAGCAACCGGTCAATGAATATACAGCCGCCCTGTTTGGGAGCTATAACCTCTTACCTGCTGCTGCTTTCTCGGGATTAGATGGAATTGAGCAAGGTGAAAAACGCCTGCTGGTCCGACCGGAGCATATCCGGATTGCAGCAGCAGGAGCCCGGTCCCTGGCTGCTGCCGTAAACAAAGTAACATTTTATGGCAGCTACTATGAAGTAGAAGCACTGCTCGCAGGAAACACACTCACCATTAAAACGGGTCAGCATCCTGTTGTGGAGGGCGATACGATTCATATCTCCGTGGTTCCGGAGGATGTATGGTATTTGTAGGAATCAAGCCAGATCTCAATCCTCTTCTTCGAGTTGAAAAAGCTCTTCCACTCCTACTTCAAAAATAGCAGCCAGTTTCAGCGCCAGTACGGTTGATGGTATAAGTTTCTTATTCTCAATGACATAGACCGTTTGCCTGGACACACCCAGTTTATCGGCCAGATCGGTTTGAGATAAATTGTGGCGTGCCCGCTCCACCTTGATGCAGTTATTCATGCTGTGCAGGCTGCCCCACCGAAGCGACAATATTCTCTTTCTTAAAATAGTATACCCCGATAAAGCACAGCACCTGCAGGTTAATGCTATAAGAAGGATGAATTCTATAATCCGGGAAGAAGACCTATAAGAGCATGATGATACTCAATGAGGTTATAAA
>NZ_JSYF01000321.1:0-9234 GCF_054824225.1 Pontibacter sp. HJ8 | reverse complement strand
GCCGGCGAGAAGCTGAGCTTCCAGTACCGCAACGCTTCCCTAATCTGTTATGAGCCTGCCTGGCTGATGATCGATAATGTCGTGTATGGCTTTGAAGGACCGATCGATGGGAAAAAGCTGCAGCCTTTCCTCAATAAAAAATTTATCGTTATTCCGCGTACGGTAGAAGAGAGCTATTACCGCAAATTCGTAACGCCCCTGGTCGAGTCTTTTGATGTATTTGCGACGGGATTTGATATAAAATATGAAAAATTTACCCCGAGCCCTTTCCTTACTTTTTCGGAAATAAAGGCGGCGGATGCCCCTGCGCTGTTGAGTCCCAAAAGCACAGAAACAGCAAAGGCTGAGCGCAACGGGCGAGCCGACAAAATACTCTTCAACCTCGCCTTCAAGTATGGCGATTACCTGGTGGATACGCAGGAAACCAAGCGCGTGAGTGTAAGCATGGAAAAGACGCAGGATTCCTATGTGTTCCACCGGCTGATACGCGATGCCAGCTACGAAAAAGAGCATGTGAAGGAGCTGGCAAAACGGGCGCTGGAAGTAAAGAACGGGCAGGCTGTGCTGGAAAAGAGTGCTGCTTTCTCCTGGCTCAACCACAACCTGCAGGAGCTCGAAAGCCTTGGCTATACGGTACAGCAGTCCGAAGAAAGTGGGAAGAACTACTTTATCGGCGAAATTTCCGTCAACGTAGGCATCACTGAAAACAACGATTGGTTTGATATTTACGGAACTGTACGCTTCGGGGAGTTCGAAATTCCTTTTATCAAACTCAAGCACCACATCCTGACCCGCAACAACGAGTACCTGCTGCCCAACGGGCAGGTAGCAATTATACCCGAAGAGTGGTTTACGCAGTACATTGAGCTGTTCGCTTTTTCGGAGGGAGAGCAGCAACTCACCCTCCGCAAGCACCACATGGCGCTCGTAAACGACCTGCAGAACGGCAACCTGGCGCAGGTCACCATGAGCCGGAAACTGGAGAAGCTGCGAGAATTTGACGCCATTGAAGACCAGCCGATGCCGGCAGGCTTCCGGGGCGAGCTGCGTCCTTACCAGAAGGCAGGGTATAACTGGCTGCATTTTGTGAAAGATTACAAGTTTGGCGGCTGCCTGGCCGATGACATGGGCCTGGGCAAAACGGTGCAGACGCTTGCTATGCTGCAGCATCGCAAAGAGAACGGAGCAGAGTCGGCCACCCTGCTGGTGATGCCTACCTCGCTTATTTACAACTGGCTCAACGAAGCCCAGAAATTTACGCCCCAGCTGCGCATCCTCACCTATACCGGTACCTACCGCGACAAGAATGTAGAGCGCTTCAGTGACTATGATCTGATCCTGACCTCGTACGGCATCGTGCGACTGGATGCGGAGCTGCTCAAGACGTATTATTTCGACTATGTGATACTCGATGAGTCGCAGGCGATCAAAAACCCGGACTCCAATACGTCCCGCTCGGTGAGGTCGCTAAAATCGCGGCACCGCCTGATCCTGACGGGCACCCCGGTCGAGAACAGCACCATGGACCTGTGGTCACAGATGTCTTTCATCAACCCGGGCCTGCTGGGGAATCAGCACTTCTTCCGCAAAGAGTTCCTGAAGCCCATCGAGAAGGAGAAGGACGAGCAGAAAACGCGCCGGCTGCACGCACTCATCAAGCCCTTTATCCTGCGGAGGCACAAGTCGCAGGTAGCAAAGGAGTTGCCTGCCAAGATCGAGCAAACCACCTTCTGCAAAATGACCGAGGAGCAGGAGCATGCCTACGAGGAGACCAAATCCTATTACCGCAACAAGATCCTGACCAACCTGGAAGAAAAAGGGCCGGGCAACACACAGTTCATGCTCCTGCAGGGCCTTATGAAGCTTCGGCAGATTGCCAACCATCCTTTTATGACGGACCCGACCTACGAAGGAGAGTCAGGTAAGATGAAAGAGGTGGTACGCATGACTCGGAATGTAGTCGGGAAAGGGCACAAGGTGTTGATATTTAGTCAGTTTGTAAAACACCTGGAAATAATCCGGCAGGCGCTCGATGAGAAAGAGATCACATATGCCTACCTGGATGGCAACACCAAAAACCGGCAGCAGCAGGTAGAGCTGTTCCAGAACGATGCGCAGATTCAGGTATTCCTGATCTCGCTGAAAGCCGGCGGTGTGGGGCTCAACCTGACAGCCGCGGATTATGTGTTCATCCTGGACCCCTGGTGGAACCCGGCCGTAGAAGCACAAGCTATCGACCGGGCACACCGCATCGGGCAGCAGAACACCGTGTTCACCTACAAGTTCATTACTAAAGAAACCGTGGAGGAGAAGATACTGGCCTTGCAGAACCGCAAGATACAGCTGGTAACCGACCTCATCAGTACCGATGAAACGATCATCAAGAGCCTGACCAAAGACGACATCGACAGCCTGCTGAGTTAAACTTAATTGTTAAATGTTTGAATGGTTAAATTGTTGATTCATAGAAAGTATAAAAGCCGCTGCAGGTATACCCGTAGTGGCTTTTTTGTAGGTAGGTATAACTTTAGGACCAGGAAGAGGTTAATAACAGAAGGGCACACAAACAATACAACCATTTAACAGTGTAGCCATTCAGCCATTTACTTCCATGCGCCTTCACCTCAAAACAGCAGTACAGCAGGAATACCTTAGTGTCTTCCAGGCCTTCGATGAGCAGTTGTTCCGGAAGCTGGCCCCGCCCTACCCGCGCCTGCAGTTGATGCGCTTTGATGGCAACGAGCCCGGTGATGTGGTAGAAGTGGCGTTGCAGACAGGTATAAAGTCCTTCCGATGGACCAGCCGGATCTCCCAGCGAAGTATAACGGATGAGGAGGCATACTTTGTGGATGAAGGCCAGGTGCTGCCTCCTCCCCTGCGGCACTGGCAGCACAAGCATCTGGTCACTAAAAACGGCAGTGGTGCTATCATCCACGACATCATCGACTACGAGACCGGTTTCCATCCACTGGATGTATTGCTATACCCGCTCATGCTCGGCGCTTTTGGCATGCGAAAATCTGTGTACAGAAAAGTATTTGGCCAGGTATAGCCCGGGTAGCCAAAACCTTTCCTGTACCCTGTTAGTTAAGAGCAGGAAAAGAAATAAAAGCGTATCTTGAAGTATGACGAAAGCGGCCATCATCGGTTCAGGTATAGGCGGTATAGCCACGGCCATCCGACTGGCGGTGAAAGGGTATGCGGTTACAGTCTTTGAAGGCAGCGACACTTTCGGAGGCAAAATGCAGCAGTTTGACCTGCAGGACTATCGCTTTGATGCCGGTCCTTCGCTCTTTACCATGCCGCACCTGGTCGATGAGCTGTTTACGCTCGCCGGCCGCACCCCTTCCGACTACTTTACCTATACCCGCCTCGACCCGATTACGCACTACTTCTGGCCCGACGGCAGCCGCTTGAAAGCTTACGCGGACCCGGAGGCTTTTGCAACAGAAGCCGAGCAGCAGCTGGGGGTACCCAGACAAGCCGTACAGGATGTGCTCCGCAAGAGTGCCCGCCTCTACACCGGAACCGCCAATACGTTCCTGCACAAGTCGCTGCACCGCCTGGATACCTACCTGAGCACAGATGTGCTCAAAGCGCTGGGATGCCTTTCTGATCTGGGCCTGACCACAACCATGCATGCGGCCAACGCGCAGCAGTTCTCCGATCCGCGCTTCGTGCAGCTGCTGGACCGGTTTGCCACCTACAATGGCTCTGACCCTTACCAAGCACCCGGCACACTCAACCTCATCCCGCACCTGGAGCACAACATCGGGGCTTTTTACCCAAAAGGTGGCATGTATGCCATTGCCAGCAGCCTGGTAAAACTGGCCGAAGAGCTTGGGGTTGTGTTCAGGTATAGCGAGCGGGTAGAGCGGATACGCATCACAGCCAACCAGGTAACAGGTATAGACACCACCAAAGGCAGCTACGATGCAGCGGTTGTGGTCAGCAACATGGATATTGTGCCCACCTACCGCCACCTGCTCCCGGACCAGCCGGCTCCCGAAAAGATCCTGCAGCAGCCCCGCTCCAGCTCTGCCCTCATTTATTACTGGGGTATACAGCGGGAGTTCCCGGAGCTGCACCTGCACAACATCTTCTTCAGCCAGAACTACCAGGAAGAGTTTGAGCACATTTTCAGGCAGAAGCGTATCAGCCAGGATCCTACGGTGTATGTCAACATCACCTCCAAACTGGAGCCGCAGGATGCCCCGGCAGGCAGCGAGAACTGGTTTGTGATGGTAAACGTGCCGCACCACCAGGGGCAAAACTGGGAGGCGCTGATCGATTCGACGCGCGAGGCTGTTCAGAAAAAATTATCGAACATGCTGGGTATACCGATCGCGCCGCTGATACAGGCTGAGCAGGTCCTAGACCCGCTCCTGATCGAGCAAAAAACATCCTCTTTTGCCGGTGCCCTGTATGGCAGCAGCTCCAACAACCGTATGGCTGCTTTTTTGCGGCATCCGAATTTCAGCTCCAAGCTAAAAGGGCTATACTTCTGCGGGGGTAGCGTGCATCCGGGTGGGGGTGTTCCGTTGTGCCTGCTTTCTGCCCGAATCGTAGACAACCTGGTGCCCGCCCCAAACCAGGTAAAAAGCGTATGAACATGCCCGAAACAGCAACGAGCACCGTAGACCAGACTCCGACCGAAAACAGGTATAGCAGGTATAAATTACCGGCAGCAGTAGCCGTGTTGGTCATCTTTCATGCGGTTGGCTTCTGGGGACTGCTCTTCAGCGGAGATCCGGTGTATTTTCAGTCACTCACGCCGCTCAACCTGCTGCTGACCAACTTGCTGCTGTTCAGCTTTCACCGGCGCTGGAATATTGCTTTCCTGGTATTTGCCCTCGTCGTCATGGTCGCAGGCTTTATGGCGGAAGTTGTGGGCGTGCACACAGGTCTGCTGTTTGGGAACTACCGGTATGGCGCATCGCTGGGCGTGCACCTTTGGGAGGTGCCTTTGCTCATCGGGCTGAACTGGCTCATGCTGGTTTATGCGACCGGCCACATCGCCAACTATACCCGGCTGCATTGGTTGCTGAAGGCGGTACTGGGTGGCGTGCTGATGGTGGTGCTGGATTTTTTCCTGGAGCCCGTAGCCATGCAGTTCGACTTCTGGCAATGGAAAGATGATCGTATTCCCCTTTCAAATTTTAGCGGATGGCTGTTGCTGGCTATCCTGCTGCACATCTTTTTTCAGCGGGCCAACTTCTTCAAGCGCAACAGCTTAGCGCCTTTTGTTTACGTTGTCCAGCTTCTTTTCTTTGTCGGTCTCTACCTGTTCCTGCAGGTATAAGTAAGGCGCGCGGCAGCTTGTGTTACGCATCAATTATAATTACTTTTGCATATAATTCCCTGTCATTTTGGGGATTAGGACGGCGTTCCAAAAAATAACGCGGGCATACCATTTACAAAAGGTGAACCTTCACCAGCAATAGTATTACAATGACTTTTTTAGAGACCATTTTAAGCGAGATCCTGCTTGTATTCAAGCAGGACGGTATTGAGGCGAACACAGAGGAGGCGCTTATCAAAAGGCTGGATATACGGCAGAGCACGTACAAGGAGCTCTTCAGCAGCAAAGCAGATATGGTCAAAAAGGTGGTGCTGTTTGATGTGGAGGAACAGAAAAAAGAACTGGCGCAACTCCTTTCCAAAGCCTCTAACCCGGTGGAAGAGATTATGATGCTGCTGCAGAATGGCATCCGTAAAATGAAAGAGGTAAATCCGGTTATGGTGGCAGATATGCAAAAGTACCCCGATGCCTGGGCCGTCACCATGGACTACCTGAGCAATTACTCCCAGCAACTGAATGCAGAGGTCATCAACAAAGGCATCCTGGAGGGATATTTCCGCAAGGACATCAACCTGCAACTGGTGACCAAAATTATTCTCGAGCAATTCTTTATGATGGTGAACCCTGCCGTATTTCCTCCGGAACGCTATGACCTATCCGAAGTCTTCCGAAGCATCTACTTTTATTATGTGCGCGGCATCTGTACCGATGCCGGGGGTAAACTGGCCGAAGAATATTTCTCCAGAAACAACGTGTAAATTTCAGGTATAGCCATACCATAAAACAAGAGCGGCCCGGAATCGAACATTCCGGGCCGCTCTTGTTTTATAGATTACCGGCTTAGTTGATCGATACGCGCACCTTCTTGGTGTATTCGCGCAAAGCCGTTTTAAAATCGGAGCTGTTGTCCTGCATGTGGTTGAGGATCCAGACAGCTGCCAGCACGTGTGTCAGCTGCTCGCCCTCGTCATCCCCTTCTACCTCAATCGCCAGGGGCTGCTCGTCTACGATAGCCGCCTCCGCGGCCATCAGCGCATCGAGTGATTGGGTTTCTACCAGTTTCTTTATTGCGGGTATTTTCATGATATCTAGATAGTCAGTTTAGTGATCAGATCCCGAACAGCTTCTTCTTTGCTGGCCGCCACAGTATCTACCAATTTGCCGCTTTTAAAAATGGCAAAGAAAGGAAGGTTGGTTACACCGGCCAGTTTCCGGGCTTCCGGGCTGGTTTCAGCGTTCACATCCACAAACGCAATATTGGTAAAAGCCTCGTCCTCGGAGAGGCGCTTGAATTTTGGCGAAAACAAACGGCAACTACCGCACCAGTCCGCATAATATTTGACTACCACATTCTGGTTGGAATTCAGTACGTTATCGAAATCATTATCAGTTGCTACTATAACAGCCATAATTTTAGTATTAGAGTTTAAACATCAAATTAGGTGTGAGCCTAATCATACTGGACACAAATTTAAAGATTTTAACCGTAAGATGCAGGCATTTTCGGGCCTAAAGTCAGCTGGCGCGATCCTTTAACTGCTAAGCAGGCCAATTGTTTAGCGCTTTCTCCTGCTTTTTTTGGGCTGGTCGTTGAGGTAGGCGATCAGGTCCATCTTGTCGAAGGTGATGTGCCACATGCCCCGCAGTTCACCCGCCTTGTAATTGATGGCCTTGTCTTCCGGGTACTTTTGCCGGATCAGGGCATGGTCCGCTTCTGTCAGGTCCTGGCCTGGTGTGCCGTGGCAGCTCAGGCAGTTCTCGTTGCGGATGTAGATGGGTGCCGTGTAAAGCAGCTCCCGCTCGTTGAGGGCTACCACCTGCGGCTTTTGCTCCTGCGGGTTGCTATACTTTTGCAGTGCAGCGGCTACAGGGGCATCCGGCTGGTTCTGCGGGTTACGCAACCGGGTGCCGGTGCGGCGTGCTATACCTCCGAACTTATGTTGGAGCGCTTCTACTTCCGCATAGTTTTCGGGCTGGCAATACGGCAGAGCGGCGGCCACGCCTCCCGCTGCCAGCTGCTCTGCCAGGCGTTTGTCCAGCAGTTGCTGCGCCACTACAACGAGGGAATCCCCCGTCTTCAGTGCAGCCTTGAGGATGTCCTGCTGCGTGAGGCGCTTGATCTTATGTCGTTCCAGTTCCTGGGCGATCTCCTTTCCTCCCGCTATCGGTTTTACTTTCACTTCGCAGCCTGAAACTATAAGCGCCAGGATCAGGGTTATAGTTGCAGACAAAGATCGGTAGTTGAACATCTTTTGAAACAAAATTGTAGTAGAATAAACCAGTAATAAAGCAACTCACTTCAACGAGACGGGCAAGACGGCAGACAGTGAGAAGATTTAAAATTTTTGGATCTAATGTCTCAGGTCTTGCTACTTATGTTTTATTACTTAAACGCCAATTTAGTATCTTTGCAGCTTAAAACCATAACAGAACGATGTTAGATAAATTAGAAGCCATTAATCAGCGATTTGAGGAGGTAAGCCAATTACTTATCCAGCCTGATGTGGCCAGTGACATGAAGAAATATAAGTCGCTGAATAAAGAGTACAAAGACCTCGACAAGATAGTAGTTGAATATAAGAAGTACCTGAACATACTGAGCAACATCGATAGCGCCAAGCAGGTGATCGCTACTGAAAAAGATGAGGACTTCCGCGAAATGGCCAAAGAGGAGCTCGATGAGCTGCTGCCACAACGTGATCAGATGGAAGACTTTCTCAAGGAGCTCCTGATCCCGAAAGATCCCAACGACAGCAAAGATATCATCATGGAGATCCGTGCGGGTGCGGGTGGCGATGAAGCTTCTATATTTGCCGGTGACCTGTACCGTATGTATACCCGCTTTGCAGAAAAGATGGGCTGGCGTACCGAACTGATCGATGCCACCGAGGGTACTTCAGGCGGTTACAAGGAAATTATCGTGGGGATGTCCGGCGAGGACGTGTACGGCAAGCTTAAGTTTGAGTCAGGCGTGCACCGTGTACAGCGTGTGCCGGCTACGGAGACACAGGGTCGTATCCATACTTCGGTTGCTTCGGTGGTCGTATTGCCGGAGGTAGAGGAGTTTGACATCGACCTCGACATGAACGATATCCGCAAGGACCTGTTCTGTTCATCCGGCCCGGGTGGTCAGTCTGTGAACACGACTTATTCTGCGGTGCGTCTGACGCACTTACCAACCGGTCTGGTGGCCCAGTGCCAGGACCAGAAATCACAGCTGAAGAACTTTGACAAAGCCCTGGCTGTATTGCGCTCCCGTATCTACGAGCAGGAACTGGCCAAAAAGCTGGAGGCTGAAGGTGCACAGCGTAAAAGTATGGTGGGCAGCGGTGACCGTTCCGACAAGATCCGTACCTACAACTACCCGCAGGGCCGCGTGACCGATCACCGTATCGGGTATACCGTGTACAACCTGCCAGCTGTAATGGATGGTGGCATTGAAGATTTTGTAGAGGAACTGCGTATCGCTGAAAATTCAGAACGCCTGAAAGAAGGTGCAACGGCTTAATCAGCGCATCGCCTGGATGTGATCCGATATTTGGGGATGTAGTGTCGTTTATAGAGCGGCACTACATCCCTTTTTTATGCGATACCTATACCTGCTTATACCTACCTATACCGCAAGTTTGAGCATAGCGGTAACTTGTGGTTGCATATAAGGCCAGTTTGTAGCTGGCGGAACTGATGTTCCAGGTATAGCAACCTGGCATTGTTGTATAGCTTCGCCTGTCCGGCGGGGACCTACTTTTTTTCTTGATAAAAAAAGTAGGCAAAAAATCAAGGACGCTCCAAACTCGCTGAACGCTCGAACAGTGGAGCGCCACAAAGTGCACTTGGCTAATGCTGTTGCTTCGTAGCTTCTGTTGTTAGGATGTCGCTATACCTGTCGGCTTTACCTATCCCTGCCAGCTATACCTGCTCGTGCAGAGATT
>NZ_JSYF01000320.1:0-1355 GCF_054824225.1 Pontibacter sp. HJ8 | reverse complement strand
AAAAGGATAAGCTCAAAAAAATGACACGTTACCTGGCCATTACCTTTGGCCTGGGAGTCGGTTTCATCGGGGCTCAGTTGCTGGGCTGGCGCGAACTATCCGAGTCAGGCGCGTATTTTACAGGGAAGGCCTCGGGCACGTACCTCTACATTATCTCTGCGCTTCACCTGCTGCACCTGCTTGGTGGTATGATCTTCCTGGCTTTCCTGCTCTTTAAAACGGCACACATGGCCAGTGACGGTGTTCGCACACTGGTTTTCATACGCGATCCCTACCGCCGGTTGCAGCTTGCCATGCTGTGCAGCTACTGGCACTTCATCGGGATGCTCTGGTTGTCGCTCTACCTTGTGATCCTTTTTATGGCTTAGCCGGTTTTACCGCACCAGCGTAACAGAACCTTTGAACTTGCTGGTCCGGTAATCTACGACGTAGTAGTATACCCCGTCGTTGACATCTTTTCCATCCCATTTGAAACTGTTTGCCGTGCTGGAAAAAACTTGCTTGCCCCACCGGTTGTAAATTTTTATATTCTCAAAGGCGCCGGTGCAAATGTCATCCGGCAGGCCCGGAATCTCAAAAAAGTCATTGAGCCCATCACCGTTTGGCGTGAAAATGTTGGGTGGCACATACGTACTCAGTTCCGGCACCTTTACCCGGAACTCCATCGTGATCGTCTGGTCAGGCGAAGGCACGCAGGCATCCTCCTTCAGAGAGAAGGTCACGCGCGCCACACCCTGGCTGAAGGTGGTACAGTTGGCCTCCCAGGTAAACAAACCTGCTGCAGTCCCTATACCTCCTGTTGAGGTGAACTTCATGCCATACTCTTCCAGACTAAAGCCTTCCCCGGCAGCGAGCATACTCAGCCGATGCATGTCCAGGTCATTGCCCATAAACTTGGCTTCAAATTTCTCATTCAGATCTACTTCAAAAACCAGTGTTTGCTTGTCTGTAGTCAGGACAGGAACCTGGTTAGGATAGTCTGTCCGGACCTCGATCACTTCTTTCCTGGTGACAGGCTCACCGCAGAACATGGACGTAGCCGTAAACTCAATCTGGTAAGAGTCCTTCTGCAAGGCCTGGCAATCTATCTGCCACGAAAAGGGCGATGTGACCCGACCCATACCTGAGCGCTGTTCAAAGACTATTTTCTGGGATCTGATATCGAAGTCCAGTCCAACGGCTGATAAGGTGACTTCTTCGTTGTCAGGATCAATTCCCAAGACATCAAAATTGATAAGGGCGCCGTCTTTTACATTGTAGACCCTGTCGGGCTTCGAGAGGCTGATAGAAGGCGGCTCATTGGGGATAGGTTCTATGATAAAGCTGACCTCCAGCGTATCCTGCCGGGGAAGGCT
>NZ_JSYF01000319.1:0-3129 GCF_054824225.1 Pontibacter sp. HJ8 | reverse complement strand
TATAAACAGGGCTCGCTGCGCGGTATAGGTATAGGCGTACAAGCGCAGCCACTCGGGCTGCACCCTGCAGTCGCCATCCGTGAATACCAGCAGCTCTCCCTGCGCTTGTGCTATACCTTGCTTTACGGCTGCTTTTTTCCCGTAGCCGTCCGGGTGATCGGCCAGCCGGATCAGGCGCACTGGCAGGCCGGAGGAAGTGGCAAAGCTTTGGACCAATGCTTCGGTTTCGTCATCAGAGTGATCGTCCACTACGAGCACCTCCAGCAAGTCTGCCGGGTAGTGTTGCCGCTCCAGGTCTTGGAGTAGCCGGAGAATATGCCGGGCTTCATTCCGGACAGGTAGAATGACCGATACTTTCGTGGCAGGTATAAAACCGGCCGGAAGTTCAGGTATAGCAAGCTTGTTCCAGGCGCTGCGGCAGCGCAGAATGAGCCAGCCGTAGGCCAGCAGCGAGAGGAGGAGCAGAAACGTCATGCCGCCACTCCTTTTTTGTTGAGTCGCAGTCGGAGCACAAAGAACAGCCCGACCGCACTGGGAACGGCAATGTTGAGCAGCCACAGGCTCAGGCTGGCACTCAGCACCTGCAGCCGGTCCTGCCCCAGCAGCCCGAACAGGTACATCGCCGACAGTTCCCGTACCCCCAGATCCGACAAGAGCGACACCGATGGCACGATAGACTTGAGGAAAAAGGTCGCCGACACACCGCTGATATACTCCACCGGACACAGCCGCACTTCAAATAGGATAAGTAAAAGAATGAACTGCAACAGGAAAATAAAGTAGCGGCCCAGCGAAAGCAGCAGCACCCGGTACATCTCCCCGAAGGTATAGCTGCTCATGATGGCCAGGTACTTGACCAGCTTCCGAAGCGGACCGACAGCAGCGACCAGGGCCACCATGGCGCGGGCATTGAAGAGCAAGAGCAACAGGGCCACATTAAGCACCAGCAGCAGAAAAATCATACTCAGACAGATCGCCGGATAAGCCGCCCAGTAAAGCCTCAGAAGGAAGTATAACAGCCCGAGCGAACCGACCAGCACCGTGGCCACCAGCTGACAGAACCTACCAATAAAAACCGCACCGATCGCCTCCAGCCTGGCTTTGCTCTTGAGCTCCAGCACACGGCCGGCGTAGTCGCCCAGCCGGTTTGGGGTGATGAAGCCCAGCGTCAGCCCGACCATCACAGCCCGGAAGGCCCGCAGGTAGGAGATCTTTTCCACCTTCTGCCCCAGCAGCTGCCACTTCCAGGCTTCCAATCCCCAGTTGACAGGTATAAGCAGCGCACTGAGAAGCAGCAGCGGGCGGTGATCACTTTCCAGGGCTCCCTCCAGTATACCCCGCCAGCTGAGCAGCGTATCAGGCGCCGTGAAGATGACCTGGTACAGGATGTAAAGCGTGAGCAGCACCACGACGGACTTGCCACCGATTAAAAGGTACCTTCTGTTGCGGGTAATGTTCAAGATATTGTCTTAAATTGCAGCCTTATGGTTTACTCTTCCGCACTCCCCCCTAATAAGTTAATTCTTGGCATTGACCCGGGTACACAAATAATGGGCTATGGCCTGATAGAGGTGACAGGTTCAAAGGTAAAGGTAGTGCAGTATGGCGTTATTCACCTGAAAAGCTACAGCAACCACGCCATCAAGTTAAAGAAAATTTTTGACCGCATGATACAGCTCATCGACGAATACCTGCCCGACGAACTGGCCATCGAGTCCCCTTTCTTTGGGGTGAACGTGCAAAGTATGCTCAAACTGGGTCGTGCCCAGGGGGTTGCCATTGCCGCCGCACTTTCCCGCGATATTCCCTACGTGGAATATGCCCCTAAAAAAGTAAAGCAATCGGTTACCGGAAACGGGAATGCCTCCAAAGAGCAGGTGGCCAGCATGCTGGTACAGATCCTGAAGATACAGCCGGATCCGAAGATGTTCGATGCGACCGATGCCTTGTCCGTGGCGCTTTGCCACCATTACCAGAAAGGCAACAACGCCAAGCAGGGCGGCAAATCGTGGAAGAGCTTCGTGACGGACAACCCGGAACGGCTGGCAGGTAAATAATCAACCTGTTTTGGCCTGATCCGAAAGGCGAATTTTTAATCTTACAGCTATAAGGTCTGTAAAATACTCTGACAATAGTTACCTTTGGCCCTTCTTACGACTGAAGTATTAAGAAATAAAGGAACTATCCTAACCTGTAGCTTCCTATCGGCCGTATGATGAGTTTAACTTTAACAAAAGATTTTCCTGCTGCCGGTTTAAGTTGAGGTATAACCGGATTTCAGCCCGTCGCAATGGATTTGAACAACAAGAAGACAAACAACACCCGCTCGCGCCGATACGTCATATCCAAAAGGCTGGACAGAATATTTCTGGAACTGGGCCATGTCTATGCTTTTGTAGCGCGTTTTTTCAAAGAAGTATGGTTCCCGCCCTATGAGTTCAAGGAAGTCATTCACCAATGCTATGAGATCGGTGTTCGCTCCCTGCCACTTATTTCCCTGACAGGCTTTATCATTGGTATCGTGTTTACCAACCAGTCACGCCCTTCGCTGGCCGACTTTGGTGCTACCGCCCTGCTGCCTGCTCTGATCTCGGTTGCGATCGTAAGAGCCATGGGCCCACTGGTGACGGCGCTTATAGCGGCCGGCCGGGTTGCATCCGGCATCGGAGCCGAACTGGGATCGATGCGGGTAACCGAGCAGATCGACGCCATGGAGGTATCGGCCACCAATCCGTTCAAGTTTCTGGTCGTGACCCGGGTGCTGGCTTCCACCTTCATGATTCCGGCCCTGACCATGTATACCACCTTGGTATCCCTTTTGGGCGGTTATCTGAACGTACACCAGAACGAGCAAACAACGCTCATCACGTTTTTCTACCAGGTATTTGAGGCGATCACATTTCTGGATATAACCGCTTCCTCTGTTAAATCCGTCATTTTTGGCTTTACCATTGGGATGGTGGGCTGCTACAAAGGCTACAACTCTTCTAAGGGTACCGAAGGCGTGGGCAAGGCAGCCAACTCGTCCGTGGTAACGGCCATGTTCCTTATCTTTATCGAGGAGCTCCTTATTATGCAGGTTATCAATGCCTTACGCGCGTTTTAATCAGGCTATGAAAGAAGTAAACC
>NZ_JSYF01000318.1:0-5794 GCF_054824225.1 Pontibacter sp. HJ8 | reverse complement strand
GTTGGGCGAGCTTACGGCTGGCATTGCCCACGAGATCCAGAACCCGCTCAACTTTGTCAACAACTTTGCCGAGGTAAATAATGATCTGATTGCTGAGTTAAAAGGCGAATTGGCTGCAGGGCACCTGCCGGAGGCTACCACCCTGGCAGAGTTCATTCAGGGAAATGAGAAGAAAATCAGTTTGCACGGGAAACGTGCCGACGCCATTGTGAAAGGTATGCTGCAGCATGCCAGAACCTCTTCCGGGGAGAGGCAGCCGACCGACCTGAACACCTTAACCAATGAGTATCTGAACCTCGCTTATGCCGGTCTGAGAGCACAGAACCCGGGGTTCACAGCGAAAATGATCACTGCTTTCGATCCGCGGCTTGGGAAAGTGGAAGTAGCGCCGCAGGATATCAGCCGCGTGTTGCTCAACCTCTTCAACAACGCCTTTTATGCTGTGCAGCAAAAGCAACATGACGGTGCATGGTATGAGCCCAAGGTGAGGGTAAGCACCGGCCGACAGGACGGAAGAGCGTTCATCAAGGTATGGGATAACGGAACAGGTATACCTATTAAGGTACGGGATAAAATCTTTCAGCCTTTCTTTACAACCAAACCCGCCGGGCAAGGCACCGGACTGGGCCTTTCTTTGAGCTATGACATCATCACCAAGGAACATGGCGGACAAGTAACAGTTGCTTCTGAGGAAGGGGAATGGACCGAGTTCACGGTCCTCCTGCCCTACACTCCTGTAGCTGCCAAAACGCCACCTGTTTCCGAGGACGCACCTCCTGCCAGTACGCTGTCATGAGCTCTCTTTCTGGATGAAGGCACCGCACTGAAAATCAAAGGTTGTAGATAGATTTTCTTATCTTTCCTATACCTGAATCTCTCCTATACCTGAAAAAGTACAGCCGGGTCGACATTGGTTTTAAGCAAGGTGAGCCGGCTATACTGAATAAACCGTGGTCGCAGCAACAAAGTAAAATGCCTGATTATTTATCCGATTTGCGTTTGTCATTTGCAGGAGTGGGCAGGTTCCAACGGTAATGGAGCGCTAATATTCGCAAGGTAAAACAGATCGTTAACGCAATGATCGCCACCCAATCGGCTGATATCCATTTGAAGTAATTTCCTAAAACGACAATCAGAGCCCCGATAAGCGCTGCCGACGCATAAATCTCTTTTTCCAGGATGACGGGAACCCGGTTTAGCAACACATCGCGTATTACTCCGCCTCCTACAGCTGTCGTAATACCCAAAAGAACTGCCACCTCTCCGTTATGGCCATAGTGTAGCGCTTTCTCTGCACCTGTTACCGCAAACAAGGATAAACCCACGGCATCGAAGACTAGTACCGGGCGGGTGAGCAGTTGGACCACAGAATAAAAATGGACTGTTAATCCGGCCGCGATCAAGGCCACAACCAGATAGGGCCAGTTTGTTAATCCGGCAGGTGGAATCGCCCCGATACAAAGGTCACGGATAATTCCGCCGCCGCAGGCCACAGTAAAGGCAAGGGCACAGATCCCAAACAGATCAAGGTTGCGTTTTCTGGCTGCCGTGGCCCCGCTTAGGGCGAATGCAAAAGTACCTGCCAGATCAAGAAAGTAATACAGCGAATGTAGTTTGTCCATTGAACGGGCAGCAGTTTAATTCAGCCAGGCTGCAGCGGCTGTCATCATCGCCTGCAACCCGGTTTTTAAGGTCGGATTTATTACAGGCGCAAACTTAGGTGAATGATTGCTGGGTATAGCGTTTAGCTGGTTATTTTTTTTAGCTTCCAGGTATAGTATCGGATCGGTTCCGCCTACAAACCAGAAAACGTAAGGTACTTTCCAATTCCGGCCGAATATACTGAAGTCTTCGCTGCCGGAAGCAGGTTTGGTTTCCTGTGATCTGTTCCCAAACTGTGCCTCAAATGCGCCTGCCACTTTCGCCGTAGCCAGGGCATCGTTTTCCGTGAGCGGATAACTGGACAACTCTGTAAATTCCGGGTCCCGTGGGGCATTGGAAGCGGCACATTCCGCACAGCAGATGCGCTTAACCGCTGAAAGTATATGGTTCTTGACGCCCTCATTAAACGTTCGGATATTCAATTTGAGTGTGGCATCTTCGGGGATGATATTTTCCTTGGTTCCTGCTTGCAAAGCACCTACGGTCAGTACGGCATTTTCTATCGGGGCGATCTCACGCGAAACTATGGTTTGCAGGCGCATGGTGGTAGCCGCCGCCATCACCACAGGATCAACGGATGTTTGCGGTTGGGAGCCATGTGCGCCACGTCCAAAAAGCTTTACTTTGAGGCTGTTGCCGGCAGCTAAAATGGTGCCGCTCCGATACCCTACCGTACCGGCTTCGCCCACCATAACATGCTGTCCCAGAATAATGTCCGGCCTCGGAAAACGATCCATCATACCATCGTCTATCATGCTTTGTGCCCCACGTCCAACCTCTTCACCTGGCTGAAAAACAGCCATCAGCGTGCCTTGCCATTCGTCTCTGTGTTCTGAAAATAACCTGGCGATGCCCATGAGCCAGGTCACATGCAGGTCGTGCCCGCATACATGCGACACCCCTACTTCTATCCCCTCTTCATCTCTGGCTACAATTGTACTCGCGTAAGGCAGGCCGGTGCTCTCGGTAACAGGAAGCGCATCCATATCTGCCCGTAGCATCACGACAGGACCTTCGCCATTCCTCAAAATACCTATCACACCGGTTACTCCTATACCTGTCGAAACCTCGAATTGATATTGGGCTAAATAATCCGCAGCAATTTTGGCCGTCCGAAACTCCTGCATCGACAACTCCGGGTTCCGGTGGAGATCTTTGTATATCTCTTCCAGCTCAGGAAGCAGCTGATCCACGAATCTGTCCATTTTAGCATTGAAGGCTTTGATCTGAGAAATTTCCATACCTATAAATTAAATTTGAATGATATGCCGGGAGATTCAACTGTTTGTTCCCGATAGCTCTTGGGGACTGTTCGCGAGATTCCTGCTAGGTCACCAACCTTCAATACGTTAAATCTCAGGCATATACTACCTGCCTGGTTTTTAAATATCTCTAAGCCTGAGAGGTTAGCCCGATCAGTACCGGGAATTTTCTTTTGGGTCCGGTAAGTTCCAAACCCTTTTTAGCTATGGTCTGGGCAGCTTTGAATAAGTCAATGTATTTCGCCAAAATAGGCCCTAACAGAAAAGCCGCAAAGATGTTGATGATGAAGGGCGCGGCCGGAGCTGAAACCAGGCTATTTACCTTTGTAACAGCACCGTAAGGGAGGCACACAATAGCTTATCCTATACCTGCGGCGCCGGCCGTTACTAAAACTTTCTGACTCATACCTGCTACTTTGGGTTAATTCATAACCCTCCTGACAAACCTTAGCAGGTGAGTCCTGCTTTACCATGCTTTTGAGATTGCGGCAGTTTACTTTGCTCAGGCTATACCTATTAAACAAAGCCATAGCTATTTGACTCGCCGCCATCAATGGCAATGGTTTGCCCGTTTACATAAGACGCATCTTCACTTAACAGAAAGACGACAACTTTCGCCACTTCATCGGGTAATCCTAAGCGTTTGGTTGGATTGGCTTTCGCATAATCGTTTTCAGCAGCTTTTGGATCATCCGGGTTTACCTGCCGGAAGGCTTCAGCGACCATGGGCGTTAAGATGGCACCCGGAGCAATCGCATTGGTGATGATTCCGTATCTGCCAAATTCCAGCGCTGCATTTTTCGTCATGCCCGAAACGGCATGTTTGCTGGCTACATAAGGCGTTTGATTCAGGACGCCCCTGATGCCCCCCACGGAAGCCACGTTTACAATACGTCCGTACTGCTGGCGTTGCATGATGGGAATGATATAGCGCATGCCGTAAAAAACACCCATCAGGTTAATGTCAATCACTTTCTTAAATACCTGTATATCGTACTCCGTCATAAGAGCTTGTTTGCCTTCAATCCCAGCATTATTGTAAAAGCCGTCAATGCGGCTAAAAGCCTTTACCGTTTCATCAACATACTTTTTCACTTCCTCCTCTTTAGAAACATCGGCTATTACGGTTATCACTTTTGAATCGGGATACTCTTTTAGAATGGCTTGCTGCGCCTCCTCCAACGCTTTTCCGTTATAGTCGATGAGCGACAGACGGGCACCTTGTTTCGCCGCTTCCATTGCCGCTGCCAACCCCAATCCCATAGCAGCTCCGGTGATAGCGATAACTTTGTTTTCCAGCTTTGTCATAATGATAATAATTTGAATAGCGTCTTTGTAATTCCAACTGCCTGCGTCACGATTCGAGGGCCTGTACCCGTTTTTGTAAAAGCTAGTAAACAGCCTCTTTTTCAAACTTAAAATGCCCCACAGTGTATCATTCTGTCTTTCCTGTGTTCAGAGAATAATGATCTGATACTATACAAAGTCTATAAATACAGAAAGTACTTGCTTCTGTCATACCATTAAAACAAACGGGAAATCAGGTATCGAGTTTTTTAGCTGATTTTCCGGGTCTCATTTAGATTTAAAAGTCGCAGTGGGATAGGTAGTTCATTTTCGATTGCTATAAGGCCGCTCCAGCATGTAAGCTTTTGAAAGTAATAAACCTTAGAAAAAGGCAGTCTATTGAGCGAAATGAAGCGTTGGCTAGCCGGAAGGAAAGCCGCTGGTAAGCCAATCCTGTGCCTCCGAAACCGCTTGCCGGGTACTCTCGCCAACGATTTCATTTTTCTTGAGCAGCTGTATACCTTCTAATACTTTGGGGGTCGCCTGCGCCTGAAAGGAGGCGAAACTGTTTTCGCCTAATTCTGTGATGTAAAACCTGCCTTCCGCCTTTTTAATCTTTTCGTAAAAATTCTCAATCACTTCTGTCAGGGTCGCGCCGATGTTGTTACGGCCCCTCATTTCCAGGATAATGACCGGGCGCCGGGTTTGCGGAGCCAGTAGAGGCCATTGGTTTTCCAGGATCCGTGCCCCGGCAAAATGCAGATCACCGTCCACAGCTAAAATGTGAATGGCTTCGTTCTCAATTTCGGCAGGCATCTCTATTTCCTTAAACAAGCCCTCATTTACAAGCGCCCTTCTATGTAGCTTTACCAGCCGTGAAGAAGTCAGGAAATAAAGGGTAAACGAAAGGAGTACACCGATCAATACCGCGTATTGCACCGGCATAAACAGAGTGATCAGGAAGGTGCAGACAAGGCCGATCCTGGAGGCCCATCCGGCATTCCATACCTGTCTGTTCTCTTCCATTTTGAGGGAGCTCGCCATGGCATAGATCATGACAGCTGCCAGAACCGGCATGGCTACGTTCCCTACCAGGGCAGGCAAGAGCAAGACAAGCGCCAGCACCAACAGACCGGAGAAAATGCCGGCCCACCGGCTCCTGGCACCTGAAACGATGTTTAGCGAAGTAGAGCCCAGGGAACCCCCAACACCGATTCCGCCAAATAATCCGGAGGCTATATTGGCTATACCCTGGCTGATAAAATCTTTGGAAGTATTGGACCGCGAGCCATCCGGGTTTGGCACGCTCTGGCTGACACCGGCTGCCTGGATCAGCGTGATCAGGGCCAGGGAAAGCGCTCCACTGAATAAGGCAGGCTGTAGCAGCGAAAAATCTGGCAAACGAAACGGAGGCAAGCCTTTGGGAATTTCACCTACATCGCTCACTACCTCTACATCGGCCCATTTGAGTAAAAAAATAAAAAGCGAGGGCAGCGCGATGGAAACAATAGCCGATTTATTGCCTAAAGGCGTTCTGGGCAACACTAGCATAAAAAATATGGTAGCCAGCCCGGGTAGTAGCG
>NZ_JSYF01000317.1:0-1284 GCF_054824225.1 Pontibacter sp. HJ8 | reverse complement strand
ATACCTATACCTGTGCACGATTCGGACAGGTCGTGACCTGTCTCCTAAGCCGCATTCTGACAATATGAGGTTCAACTTTTAATCTCATACCAGACACTCGCAGGAGCTGCGCACGCTGTGTGGTCATCGCCTGGTGGAGGCTATACCTACGGCATGAGCAGCGAGCTGTCGCCGTAGCTCAGAAACCTGTAATCAGTATCCAGCGCATGGCGGTATACCTGTTTCCAGTTTTCGCCTATGAGGGCAGCTACTAATAACAAAAGCGTACTCTCCGGCTGATGAAAATTTGTGACCAGGCCGCTGCATACCCGGAAGGTATAGCCCGGCGCAATGATGATCTGGGTGCTGGCATGGAGGTACGCTGCCTGATGGCGGTCCATGTAGTCGAGCAAAGCCTGGAAAGCCTCTTGGGCAGCAGGTGGAGTTGCGGTTTCGTACGGCAGCCATTGCGTCACGTGCAGGTCCTCGGGTTGTAGCTCCGGGTGTTGCAGCAGCAAGGCGCCCAGCCAATACAGGCTCTCCAGACTCCGCATGGACGTGGTGCCAACAGGTATAACAGGCCGCCCGAGGTGCTGCAACAATTGCCCGGCTACCTGCTTCGATACCATCAGCTGCTCGGCGTGCATCTCATGTGTCTCCATTGTATCGGCCTTGACTGGCTTGAACGTGCCGGCTCCCACATGCAGTGTCAGGTAGGTGCTATCGATCTCCTTCTCCTGTAGTTGCGCCATCACCCGGTCGGTGAAGTGCAGGCCAGCCGTCGGAGCGGCCACTGCGCCCTGGTGTTGGGCATAAATGGTCTGGTAGCGGGTGCGGTCTTCAGGGGTCAATTCCCGGTTGAGGTAGGGCGGCAAAGGCAGCCGGCCACAGCGCTCCAGCACCTCCGCAAACGTCAGTTCGCCGGGCGTCCACGTGAAGCGTATGAGGAAGTGACCTTCCTGCTGCGCCTCCCGCTCTGCGGTGACCTCGCCTCCCTCGAAGTATAGCTTCAGGGGACCGGATTTCCAGCGCTTGTTGTTGCCGACCAGGCATTTCCAGGTACAGCCGTCGGTCTGCTGCATGGCTAGCTGCACTTCCCGGTGCGGCTCTACCGGCTCCAGGCAAAATATTTCCACTATACCGCCCGTCTCTTTCTGGAACAGCAGGCGGGCCTGCACGACCTTGGTGTTGTTGAATACCAGCAAGGTGCCCTGTGGCAGCAGTTGGGGAAGATCCTGGAAGGTATGGTCAGCTATGGTTTGCCCGGTGTAGTAGAGGAGTTTGGACTGATCGCGCTCGGGCAAC
>NZ_JSYF01000316.1:0-7072 GCF_054824225.1 Pontibacter sp. HJ8 | reverse complement strand
TGTGGTGGTAATACAGGAAAGTCACCTGGCCATCCATACCTGGCCGGAGTATGGCTACGCAGCTGTAGACCTTTTCACGTGTGGTGATTCGGTTGACCCCTGGGTTTCTTATGCCTACCTGAAAGATGCTTTTGAAGCCAGCCATGGTTCAGCGATGGAGTGCCGTCGCGGGCAATTGGACCTGCTCAAGCGCCTGGACTTCAACTTGGAATCGATGCGGGATGTATCGCCAAAGCCGGTCGAAGTGGCCGGTACGATCACCCGCGATGTCTGGTTCACGGAGCGGGACGAGAACATAGCCCTTTCCCTGAAGCATTCGGGCAAGCAACTCTACAAAAAAGAGTCTGAGTACCAGCGCGTAGAGGTATACGAGACACTGGCCTATGGCAACATGCTCACGCTCGACGGAATGGTGATGTGCACGCAGAAAGATGAGTACGTCTACCACGAGATGATCACCCATGTGCCCATGTTCAGCAACCGCAAAGCAAAGCGGGCGCTGGTGATCGGGGGAGGAGATGGCGGTACTGTCCGGGAATTGCTGCGCCACGAGCAGCTGGAAGAAGTTACCCTGGTAGAGATCGATGCGCTGGTAATTGAGGCCTGCAAACTGCACCTTCCGGAAACAGCCGTTGCCTTTGATAACCCGCGGCTCAACCTGCTGGTGGAAGACGGTATCAAGTATATTAAAGAATGTGCCGATGAGCGGTATGACCTGATCATTGTGGACTCTGCCGATCCGGTTGGCCCGGGAGAAGGCTTGTTTACTGCTGACTTCTACAATGAGGTATACCGTTGCCTGTCCAAAGATGGCGTAATGATCACCCAGAGTGAATCTCCCCGCTTCAATAGCGCGGTGTTTGTGGAGATTTACGATACCTACAAGCAGATTTTTGGCAGAGATAAAGTGCATTGCTACCTGGCTGCTATACCTACTTACCCAACCGGTACCTGGAGTTTCTCTTATTCTTCCAAAGGGGAAGCGCACCCCCTGCAATACGATCGGGAGGCTGCCGCTGCATTCTCGCAGAACCAGGATCTGAAATATTATAACGAAGAGATGCATCGAGCTGCCTTTGCACTTCCAAACTTTGTGAAGCAGCTTTTACATACCAAACCAAACGAAGTAACAGATGAATACTCCGCAGAACCAATCAACTAAGAGCAAGGAGCAAAAGATTGCCAACTTCGACCCGAATGGTGTTGGGGATATACACGCCGGACTTTTTGGACTGCCCTTTACAATCGAAGAATCCGAAGTTGTCCTGATTCCTGTTCCGTGGGAAGTAACCGTTTCCTACAGTGCCGGTACGGCTGCAGGGCCCCAGGCCATCAAAGATGCCTCTCCTCAGCTAGACCTTTTTGAGCCTGCCATAAAAGATGCCTGGAAACTGGGCATCGCCATGGAAGAAATTTCTACGGATTGGGCCGCTACCAGTGAGGAACTGCGCCAAAAAGCGGAGAACTATATCAACTGGCTGGAGGATGGAAGTCCCGAAGCAGAAGCATCCGAATTTGAAAACCTGCCGGCTGAAGTAACCCGCAAAGGAGAGGAGTTGTTGCAGTGGCTGAAGGCGAAAGCCCTCGACCACCTGGACAAGGGTAAACTGGTCGCAGTGTTGGGTGGAGATCACAGTACGCCGCTCGGCCTGATGCATGCTTTGGCGGAACGGCACGAAGAGTACGGCATCCTGCAGATTGATGCCCACGCGGACCTTCGGGATGCGTATGAGGGCTTCCAGTACTCCCATGCTTCGATTATGTTCAACGCGCTGAAACTCCCGCAGGTAAAAAAACTTGTGCAGGTAGGTATACGCGATATCTGTCAGGCAGAAGCCGAGTTGGCAGACCAGTCCAACGGGCGTGTCGCGATTTTCTATGACAGCGTGCTGAAAGAAAATATGTACGAAGGCGATAGCTGGAAAAAGGAATGCAAAAAGATCATAGCGCAACTGCCCCAGAAAGTATACATCAGCTTTGACATCGACGGGCTGGATCCGAAGCTTTGCCCGGGAACAGGCACGCCGGTACCAGGCGGTCTGGAATTTGAGGAGGCGGTATACCTGATCAAAGCGCTGGTAAAGTCCGGCCGTGAGATCATCGGCTTTGACCTTTGCGAAGTAGCACCGGGCGACAGCGAGTGGAACGGCAACGTAGGTGCACGCCTGTTGTACAAGCTTTGCAACTGGATGGCCGTATCGCAGAAACGACTGGAAGTATAAAAGTCCACCTTTATTTTAGGTTTACCGTATAGTGTGGTACTTGAATACTGCATTTTCACTATATATTGGAAACCTAAAAATGGGACTTATTGTAAAAATTTTACTGACAGGTGTGGCTGCTTTTCTGGCAGCATCCTTCTTACCGGGTGTTCAGCTCGATGGCTATGGAGCGGCTCTGATACTGGCTATCGTGCTGGCGCTGCTGAATGCGGTTGTACGGCCTTTACTCGTATTGCTGACCATACCGGTCACCATCCTGACGCTGGGCCTGTTCCTGCTGGTGATCAACGCGCTGATCATTTTGCTCGCTGACTCACTGATAGGAGGTTTCAATGTAGACGGATTCCTGTGGGCACTGATTTTCAGTCTTGTGCTTTCCGTGATCGAAGCGATCCTGGATATGATCTTTTAGGGAAGGATTCAATATAAAAGGCCCGGAAGCTACAGCAGCTTCCGGGCCTTTTTGTTTTAGAAATTTATCTGCCTGACATCCAGGCTTCACAGGCGTCAGCACATTCCCGGCAGGCCTCTGCACATTTCTGGCAGTGTTCGTGGTTGTGTTTACCGCACTCTTCCGCGCACAGGCGACAGATCTCAATGCACTCTTTCATGACATGCTTGGCATGGGCGGAGTCTCGCGCTACAAAGCGGGCCGTCAATGTGCATATGTCTGCACAATCACGGTCGAGCATGATGCAACGCACCATCATTTTTACGTCCTCTTCCTGGAGGCAGGCGGTGGCGCAGGCCTCACAGGCGGTAATACATTTTACCAGTACATGTTCCAATTCGTTTGTTCTTTCAGATTTCATAGCTTTTAGAGAAATGGTTGTCAGTGTATTAAAGGTACGGGTGCCTGCAGGGTTGGTTGTTTTGGTAACATATCCGTTCCGGTTCAGGAACCCATTTCACAATATTTATGGTTAACTTTGGAGTAAAAGAAGCCTGTAGATGCAGGACCTAATTCAGTCAGTAAAGTAGTATGAGCATAGGAATCAGAGAGGCACGTGAAGCACTTAAGTTATACTTTGGATATGAGCAGTTCCGGCCGACGCAGGAGCAGATAATCTCCAATATCCTGCAGGGCCAGGATGTGCTGGTGCTGATGCCGACCGGAGGCGGTAAGTCCGTTTGCTACCAGGTACCGGCCGTGGTAATGCCGGGGCTCTGTGTTGTGGTCTCGCCGCTGATCGCCCTCATGAAAGACCAGGTGGAGGCACTGCTGGTTAACGGCATACCTGCTGCTTACCTGAACAGCTCACAAAGTGCAGAGGAGCAGTACCAGATCGAAAACAAGTGCCTGAGTGGCGGGATGAAGTTACTCTACGTTTCCCCGGAAAAATTACTCTCCGGCGGCTTTTTTTCTTTCCTGAAGCGCCTGAATGTTTCTCTTTTTGCGGTGGATGAGGCACACTGTATTTCTGCCTGGGGGCATGACTTCCGGCCGGAATATACCCAGCTGCGCGTTCTGAAGCAGCAGTTCCCGTCTACACCGGTCGTAGCGCTGACTGCCACAGCCGACAGACTGACACAGAAAGATATTACCGAACAATTGCATCTGCATCAACCGGAGGTATTTCTCTCCTCCTTTGACAGACCCAACATCAATCTGACCGTGCTGCCAGGGCAAGACCGGTTTAACAAAATAACCGATTTTCTGGAGCGCCATCACAAGCAGCCGGGTATCATTTATTGCCTCAGCCGCAAGGCCACTGAAAACCTGGCCGGTAAGCTCAAGCAGCAGGGCTACAGCACAACTTTTTACCATGCAGGTATGACCTCGCAGCAACGAGCCAAATCGCAGGAAGCCTTCCTGCGCGACGACGTGCAGATCGTGTGTGCGACCATTGCCTTTGGCATGGGGATTGACAAGTCCAATGTGCGTTGGGTGATCCATTACAACCTTCCCAAGAACATCGAAAGTTACTACCAGGAGATCGGCCGGGCTGGCCGTGATGGTGCCAAATCAGATGCCCTGCTGTTTTATAGTTTTGCGGATGTGATCAACATGCGCAGTATGCTCTCTGAAAATGATAAATCCCAGGCAGAGCTACAGTTGGTGAAGCTGGAGCGTATGCAGCAATTTGCGGAGGCTACTTTTTGCCGGCGTCGTATCCTGTTGCAGTATTTTGGCGAAACCATGCCCAAAGACTGTGGCAACTGCGATATCTGCCGCAATCCTCCTACCAGCTTCGATGGTACGCTGATTGTGCAGAAGGCCTTATCGGCCATCGCCCGGACAAATGAGAAAGCAAATATGAGCCTGCTGGTGGATGTGCTGCGTGGTTCCCGGAACAGCCAGGTGATGTCCGCCGGTTTTGACCGGATCAAGACCTATGGAGCCGGTAAAGATGTGGGCTCACTCGACTGGCACCGCTACCTGCACCAGATGCTCAATGCCGGACTGGTGGAGCTGGCCTATGATCAGAACTATACCTTAAAACTGACGGAGCAAAGCCGCCAGGTGCTGTTTGAAGGCAGACGTGTTGAACTCGTTAAATTCGAAGAAATAAAACAACTGGAAGAACAACGCACGAAGGAGAAGCCGAAGCGCGAGATCATACGGGATGCGCTCTTTGACAGACTCCGCGCCTTGCGCAAGCGCCTGGCCGATGAACTGAATGTACCGCCCTATGTTGTCTTCACTGACAGCACGCTCCAGGAAATGGCAGCTGAAAAGCCATCCAACAGAATTGCCATGCTGGCTATCAGCGGGGTAGGTGCCCAGAAATTTGAGCGCTACGGCCATGACTTTATCAATGAGATCATCGCCTTTGTGACCGAAGAACAGGCAAAAGGTAGCACGATCAAAGGGGCCACGCATTTACTCACGTGGGAAGCATACAAGCAAGGTTATTCTCCGGAAGAGATTGCCCAACAACGCAAGCTAAACCCCATCACCATCTATTCTCATCTGGCTACCTTATTGGAGCAGGGCTATGATGTTCCTGTAAAAGATTTCGTCACGAAAAAGGAATACCAGTCCATTGTGGAGGCAATTGAGACCCTGGGAGTCGAAGCAAAACTGAAAGACCTCTACGAGCACTTGGAAGAGCAGCACGAGTATTTTAAGATCCGGCTTTCGCTGGCCATGTACAAGAAGCAGTATGCCTGGTAAATAGCACAAAGGCTTAACATGCAGATCAGTATCAACTAAAAAAGGCCACTACTCATAGTGGCCTTTTTTAGTTGATACTGAAACTTCAAGCTTATTCTACAGAAGCTATCGGATCTGGCCAGCTGTCTTTATCGCCCGATACGAGACCTTGCGTGTAAACTGCACCACGCAGCAACAAGATACCGGCAACATGGGGTGCGGCATAGGAGGTACCATAGGCACCACTGGCAATTCCGCCACCTATTTTTGTTACCGTTACATTGACACCCGGCGCAGTAAAGTCAACTGCAGCGCCAAAGTTTGAACTGGACCAGAAGCCCATGTACTTGTCCATTGCGGATACGGTATAAACACCTGTGGCATCTACACGGGCAGGAGAGTTGAAAGCGCAATCAACACCGCTGTTGCCGGAAGCAATGGCAAACAGAATGCCTTTGCTGGCCGCTAATTTCACAGCATCATCCAGCGTGGTAGAAGCAGAGCCGCCCAGGCTCATATTTACTACGTCTCCTGCTTTGGCATTATTGATAACATAATTCACAGCGCTGATAGCTCGGGACATAGTACCGGCACCGGCATCATCAAATACACGCACTGCTACGATGGTCGCATTTGCAGCAACACCCACCATACCACTACCATTGTTTTTGGCTGCAATCACACCTGCCACCGATGTGCCGTGTCCGAATCCATCTTCAATAGAAGGATTGTTATAGATCATGGAAGCACTGCGCGTCATATCGACATTGAGGTCCGGATGATCCGTGTCAATCCCGGAGTCAATCACCCAAACCGTTTTGCCGGTACCATCTCCGAAGCCTGTCATGCTCACGTTCCATGGCAATGTTTCGCCCAGAAGCGGAGTTATTTTAGTATAGGCTGGCGCAGGCTCAGTCGGAGTTGGTTCAGCAGGGATTGGTTCTGTAGGAGTTGGTTCTGTAGGAGTTGGTTCTGTTGGAACAGGCTCGGTCGGTGCCGGCTCAGTGGGGGCAGGTTCTACCGGTGTAGGTTCAACCGGAGCTGGTTCTGTAGGAGCGGGCTCAGTAGGGGTTTTTTTACCGCCACCTTTCGTGCTTCCGCCGCTTTTAATAGAATCGCCGTCTTTGGTGTTGCCACCACCCGAAGTAGTTGGTTTAGCCAGGGAAATAATACGATCCTGCTCCACATAGGCTACTTCCGGATTTTTGCGCAGCAAATCCAGCTGATGTTGGTCCAAACGGGCTGCAAAGCCATTCACAGCACCTTCAAAAGTTTGTGCAACTGCTGCTTTATCGACAGAGGCCGATTGCAGCAAACGTTGACGAAGAGTGATCGTAGATGCTCGGCCTGCAATAGACAGGTTGCTTACGCCGGTAGCATTCAGATTGATGCTGCCATTCTTAAATACCACGATGTACTGGCCTGGAATAGGCTGTCCATTGTTATTGGCTACCACACTGGCAGGTTGAGCGAATTGTTCCTCCATCAGCTCTTCTTTCTGACAACCAGAAAGTGTAAAAGCAGAAACTAATGCCAGACCCGAGAGCGTCCTTTTTAACGTAAAAGTTGTGATCATATAAAGGTGTAAAATGGTTGGAAAATGATAAAAAAATAATTGTAACCTATTTAAATTCGATTCGTAACAGATCGATTTTTAAAAAAGTTTAATATGCTTCAAAAATTGTAAGAAAATAATAACATCACGTCTATAGAAGCGATGCAGGGAGACCGTAAAATCTATCTTCTCGCTGAT
>NZ_JSYF01000315.1:0-12831 GCF_054824225.1 Pontibacter sp. HJ8 | reverse complement strand
GTTTACCGTGCGTGGCTGGGTTTCGTCCAGTCGAACGCGGCCAACAAGAACTTCGTCTTTGCCGTGGGCGTCTTTTGGCATCGGGTACTGTAGGTTCTTCACATCGTCTACCACCTTCACGCCTTCGGTTTCGTTCAGGATGCGGTACACCTCGTCCAGCGTAAAGTCCTTCTCAAACTCCACGTTCACTGACTCGGAGTGGCCGCCCATTACCGGGATGCGCACCGCTGTGGCTGTTACCCGGATGGAATCGTCGCCCATGATCTTCTTGGTTTCGAGGATCATTTTCATTTCCTCTTTGGTATAGCCGTTGTCCTGGAACACGTCGATGTGCGGCAGCACGTTCAGGTCGATGGGGTAAGGGTAAGCCATTTCGCCTTCCTTGCCCGCACGCTCGTTCATCAGCTGCTCTACCGCCTTCACGCCTGTGCCTGTCACCGACTGGTAGGTGCTCACCACGATGCGCTTTGCCTGCAGCTCCTCGTGCAGCTTGTTCAGGGCAACTACCATCTGGATGGTCGAGCAGTTCGGGTTGGCAATGATCTTATCTTCTTTCGTCAGTTCCTTGGCGTTAATTTCCGGCACTACCAGCTTCTTAGTTGGGTCCATGCGCCAGGCCGAGGAGTTGTCTACCACCGTAATACCGGCTTCGGCAAACTTGGGCGCCCACTCCGTAGAAGTGCTACCGCCGGCTGAGAAAATGGCAATGTGCGGGGCAGCCGCAATCGCGTCCTGCATCCCGATAACCTTTATCTGTTTACCCTTAAACTCCATCTGTTTACCAACAGATCTCTCAGAAGCAACCAACAACAACTCTGTTACCGGGAAGTCACGCTCCGCCAGTACTTTCAAAATTTCGCCGCCCACCAATCCTGTGGCGCCTACTACTGCTACTTTCATGTTTTTAGGTATAGATAAATTGGTTAATAGTTGATCGTTAAATTGTTGCGCGCATCATCCACCACCTTGATTTTAACTGCTCTTCATACCAAAACTGAACCGACTCCCGTAATAGTTCTAAAATTTCAGAAAGCGGTTCTGTTCTACTGGCCTTACCCGGGGCACGGAGGTGTTCCAGGCTGCGGTAGACCGGTTTAATGGCGCACTCAATCGCAAGTAAGTAAGTTTTTATCACAATTTCAGCGCATGAAACAAACTTTACTCGTTCTCCTTCTGCTATTTCCGCTCCTGCTGCAAGCCCAGCTCCAGGATAATTTCTCCGACGGCGACTTTACCCGAGGCCCTGCCTGGACCGGCGACGGAAGCAGCTTTGTGGTCAATGCCCAGCGCCAGCTCCAGAGCAACGGACCCGCCGTAACAGGTACCTTTCTGCATCTGGCCACGCCCTCGCAGGCGGCAGTAGGTACGGTCTGGGAGTTCTGGGCAAACCTACGGCTGGCAACTTCCTCCAGCAACTATGCCGATATTTTCCTTATCGCCGACAAAGAAAACCTGAAAGCAGCAGATGTGAATGGTTATTTTGTGCGGATAGGAGGCACAGCGGATGAAGTAAGCCTTTTCCGGAAAGATGCCGGCAAAAGTCCGGTCATCCTCATCAATGGGGAAGATAAGACGGTCGCAACTTCCAACAATGTGGTGCGTGTGCGGGTAACCCGGGGTATAGATTACGCCTGGCAACTGGAGATTGACGTGACCGGTACCGGCCAAAGCTACAGGAGCCAGGGTGTAGCTACCGATGCTGCGCACAAGCATGCGGCCTATTTCGGGGTGCTGCTCCGGTATAGCTCGGCCAACAGCCGCAACTTCTACTTAGATGACTTCTCCATCACCGACACGCAGCCACCTGTGCTGGAGAGTGTGCAGCCGCTGACCGCGCAATCGCTGGAGCTGCGCTTCAATGAGCCGCTGGCACCGGAGCAGGCGCAGAACCTGGCCAGCTATACCTTGAACGGAGGTATAAAACCAACGGCAGCCGAGCTAATAGCTGCCGGAACCGTCCGGCTGATTTTTGGCCAAACTTTCCGGAATGGGGCCAACACCATCGCATGGAAAGGTATAGCGGACCTGTATGGCAATGCACCGGCGCCTCCTGTCGAAAAGACTTTTGCTTTCGAATTGCCCGCCGTACTGCCCGGGTACAATGAGTTGCTGATCACAGAGATTATGGCCCGCGAAACCCCGGCCATCGGGCTTCCGGCGGTAGAATACATTGAGCTGCACAACCCTACTGATAAAGTGCTGACGCTGCAGGGGATCCGCTACTCCGACGCCACCTCCACCACGACTTTGCCGCAAGTGCAGCTACAGCCGGGAGAATATGCGGTAGTAGTGCCCAACACGCAGGTGCCAAATTTTACCCAGTATGGCCGCGTGATCGGCATCAGCAATTTCCCGAGCCTGAACAACACCGGCGAACTGCTGCAACTGCGCCAGCCCAACGGCACCTTGATCTATGCCCTGCACTACAACGATACCTGGTACCGCGACAACACCAGGCGCAACGGCGGTTGGAGCCTGGAGATGATCGATGTGGGCAACCCCTGCGGAGGTTCCGAAATTTGGGCAGCTTCCAATGATCCGCGTGGCGGGACACCTGGCCAACCGAATTCCGTCGCTGCTTCTATACCTGACAACGTGCCGCCCCTGCTGCTCAGCATAACTGCCCTGGCTCCCGATAAGCTGCTGTTGCATTTCAACGAGCGCCTGGATAGTACGCAGGCAGCGCTGGTCGCCAATTATACCCTAAGTCCAGGTATAGGTATAGCCGGAGTGCAGGTGCAAGAGCCACTTTTTGAGCAGGTGACGCTGCAACTGGCTGCCCCGCTGCAGGAACGCCAGCTTTATATCCTGACAGCGACTAGCATCCGCGACTGTGCCGGGAACCTCAGCCCACAGCCCCTGTCAGCTACTTTTGCTTTGCCCTCGGCGCCTGTTCCCGGCGATGTGGTCATCAACGAAGTGTTGTTCAATCCGAGGTCCGGCGGTGCCGACTTTGTGGAACTGGTGAACCGGAGCGATAAATACATCAACCTGCAGGGCTGGCAGCTGGCCAACAGCAGCAACGACAGTATAGCGAACCTCCGTGTGCTGACTGGCAGCAGTTATGTGCTGACGCCGGGACAATATGTGGTGCTCACTTCCAATCCCGAAAACATCAAATCAAACTATCCTGCTGCCCGTGAAGAAACATTGCTGCGGATGGCCTCGCTGCCCTCTTACCTCGATGCAGCCGGTTCGGTGGTCGTTCTGCAGTCCGACAGCCGCGTTGCCGACCGCTTGGATTATACGGAAGACATGCACTTCAACCTGATCGATGACCGGAATGGTGTCTCACTGGAACGCATCCGGCTGGAGGGGCCTACGACGGCCGCTAATTTCCATTCGGCAGCTACCACCGTGTTTGCCACGCCGGGCTATCCCAATTCACAGTCGCAGCCAGGTATGGCGGCGCAACGCATGTTCACCATCGATCCGAAAGTCTTCTCACCGGACAACGATGGCTACGAGGACTTTACCATCCTCAATTACAGCACCGACCAAACCGGCTTTGTGGCTAACATCACCATATTCGATGCGCAGGGACGCGAGATACGGAAGCTGGCCCGAAACGAGCTGCTCGCGTCCAATGGCTTTTTCCGTTGGAATGGGCTGCGGCAGGACGGCACCAAAGCAGCCTTGGGTTATTACCTGCTTTACATTGAGCTCTTCAACCTCGAAGGGCAGAAAAGTGTGCACAAAGAACAGGTTGTCGTGGGAGGGAAGCTGTAAGGTATAGCAAAGCCTGATGTTGTAGTGCCTGGGGTATGAATGGGTGCTAATATATTTAGATGTCAGCTAAAAATGTTAGTAACTTATGTGGATAAGCTGTGTTATCCACATAAACTCTTTCCTAAGTGTGCAAATGTCCTGGCTCTGGACCCTCTTGTGCCGCAAGTTTAGTGTCCGCGTAATGTGTGGCTTACCATGAGTCAGGGGCTGAGGCCTGCGTGAACCATGTTCCTTCTTTCGCCAGTTACAAACAGGCTCTCATGTACAACCACCAGCGCCCGTCGCGCTCAAACTGGCGGCATAACCAGGTATAGGTATAGCCTCTTCTTTCCTAAAAAATTCCTGAAAATATACCTCTGCCTCCCTGTCCGGATAACAGCTACTTTCTCTTAACTTGCGCGACTTTTTACAGCGCTCTACGCATTTACTTTCAGTAGCTTATACTTCGGTGGAAGAAATCATTTACCTGTGCTTTTTCGCTTTTCTGGCGGGCTTTATCGATTCGGTAGTTGGAGGGGGAGGCCTCATCCAATTGCCGGCACTCTTGATCTTTCTGCCGGGAGTGCCGCTGCCCACCTTGTTTGGCACGGGTAAGTTTGCCGGCATAGCGGGAACAACTGCGGCCATGGTGCGCTACGTTCGAACCGTCAAAATCAACTACCTGGCTATTCTGCCGGCGGCGGTGGTGGCCTTCGTTTTCTCTTTCCTGGGAGCGAGGGCGCTGAGTCACCTGGACGCCAATCTGCTCAAGCCGCTTATCCTGCTGCTGCTCATCCTGGTGGCCATCTATACCTTTATCAAAAAGGATTTTGGCTCGCTGCATGCACCGAAACTGACCGAGACGAAGGAGAGGCTGTACGGATTGATGGTGGGCGCAGCGATTGGGTTCTACGACGGGTTCTTTGGGCCGGGCACGGGCAGTTTCCTTATTTTTATCTTTATCGGCCTGTTTGGTTTTAACTTCCTGGCCGCATCGGCAGCAGCAAAGGTGGTGAACGTAGCCACCAATCTTTCGGCTTTGCTCTACTTCATCTGGAAAGGCCACGTGCTCTATGAAGTGGCTATACCGATGGCGGTATGCAGCATCATCGGGTCCCAGTTAGGCACGCGCACGGCCTTAAAACGCGGTACTGGCTTTGTGCGGGCGCTGTTCCTGGTGGTGGTGACCGGTATTATCCTCAAGTTTGCCTACGATACGTATGGCGCAGGCGGGGAGGATTTTGCCCGTCTGAGCGCTGCTGTGCTGGAGTGGGTGGGCTAGAAAGGGTAAGGTTACTTTTGCCGGATCGTTTCAGCCGGATCTGAAGCTGCATAGGCATCCGGACAGGTATAGCCGCTTTCGTTGGGGGCTCCCTCCGCCCGGGCAGAATTTGGATCATACACGCAATTGAACAATAAACAGTACCTTTGCAGGCCGCTTTTGCCGTAGTTAGTTTGGAGGCAACAGCATACAAGTAAGACAACACCATGAAGTTTGAAGATTACCGCATATCCGACGAGATAAAGAGAAGCCTGGACAAGCTTGGTTTCAGGAAGCCGACCGATATCCAGTTCAAGGCCATCCCGCCGATCATGAAAGGGGAGGACGTGCTGGCGATCGCCCAGACAGGTACAGGCAAGACAGCTGCTTTTGCTATACCTATTCTGGACAAGCTGCAGTTTGCCAAGAACCGCCGCCGCGAGGATGGCATCAAGTGCGTGGTGATGGTGCCGACCCGTGAGCTGGCCGTGCAGATAACGGAGGTATTTGAGGAGATCGGACGCGGCACCCGCGTGAAGACCTTCTGTGTATTCGGAGGCGTGGAGCAGGGGCCGCAGATCGCCAAGCTCGAAGCAGGTATAGACGTGCTGGTGGCTACGCCGGGTCGCCTGTTTGACCTCGTGAGCCAGGGGCACATCCGGCTGGAGCGCGTCGAAGTGCTGGTGCTGGACGAAGCCGATCACATGCTGGACCTGGGCTTTATCCACGATATCCGGCAGCTTATCGCACAGCTGCCCCGCAAGCGGCAGACGCTGTTCTTCTCGGCCACTATTGATGAAAAGATAAAAGAACTGGCCTACTCGCTGGTAAACAAACCCGTACGCATTCAGATATCTCCCAAAGATCCGGTGTCCAAGAACGTGGACCACTCGGTGATGTATGTGGAGATGGATGAAAAACGCTTTTTCCTGGAGCGGGTAGTGAAAGAGAACCCGGATAAAAAGATATTGGCCTTTGTGCGCACGCAGGTTCGTGCCGAGCGGGTGGTAGCAGCCATGGAGCGCGTGGGGATAGAGTCGGTGAGTATGCACGGCGGCAAAGAGCAGAAAGACCGCACCGAGGTAATGAAGCGCTTCAAGAAAGGCGACGTGAAGCTGCTGATCGCCACCGATGTGAGCTCACGCGGCATCGACATACCCAACGTGGACTATGTGGTCAACTACGACCTGCCTGACCAGCCGGAGAACTATGTACACCGCGTGGGACGTACAGGCCGGGGCACTGCCAAAGGGATAGCCGTGTCGTTTTGCAGCGCCGAAGAAAAACCGATCCTGGACGAGATACAGACCTACCTGACCAAAGACATCAAAGTGCTGGAACTGGACCCCGACGACCGCGAAGCCACCATCGACTTCAGCCCGGCCGCTAAGTTCGACTGGAAAGCTTTGATGAAAGAAGCGGAGGAAGGAGAAGTTAAAGCAAAAGCCGCCAAAGCCAAAAAAGCAAAGGCGAAAGCGAAGAAAAAGAAGTAGGAGTACAATAGGTATAGCGAAAGGCCTGTGCAGATATGATGTCTGCACAGGCTTTTTTAGTTCTGACTAAATAGTGTTGCAATCAAATGCAATTCATCCTGATTTAAGTACCGGAATGAGGTCGAACTAACCTGAAATACGTATATATTATTGTAAACCAATTAATCACCCTGCCGATAAGATCCGGCATACAAAGCAAAGGAAGGAGCGTAAGATGAGACGACACAGAGGAAGTTTCCTTTCAGGATTATTTTTTAATACCGGAAACTATAACCTGCCAAGTGCGGGCGATAACCTGGGTTTTACCCACCAGTTTTCAGATGCCCTCAACGATGAGATGCTGCGTGAAGAAAGACTGGAAAGGGAACACAGAAGAGCCGGTGAGCACAAAGAGGACGAGCCAGGTGACAAGCCTGCGGAAGATCCTAATGCCAGTGCCGGAATCAAATAACCAGGGCCCTGAATTTTAACCCAAAGGTATTCTTGCCGGATTTAGCCCAATTAAAATTTACAGGAAGCACCCGAAGACATTTGCACCTCATGCACTAAAAGAAAGCACCGCTCTGCCAGTTTGCAAAGCGGTGCTTTTTGTTGTAGAGCCACGCAACGGTTTTTTTAGCACCTATACCTGACCTGCAAAAAACCATTGCGGTACAGTTTGTTCTCCGTCGGGATCAGCTTGAGTTTGTGTTCGTTGGTTTCAGATGAGAAAAGCGGAATGCCCTTGCCCAGGATGATCGGGATGTAGGTCAGAATGATCTCGTCGAGGAGGCCGGCGTTGAGAACGGTTGCGTTGAGCTGGCCGCCGCCGATCAGCCAGATATCCTTCCCCGGCTGCTCTTTCAGCTGCTCTATAAAGTCCACCACCTTGTCTTTTACAAAAGTAACCGCCTCCGTGCTCTGCTGCTCCGATTTGCTGAAAACATAGTTTTTCAGGTCAGGGTAGGGGAAAGTGGCATCAAAGCCCAGCACCTGCTGGTAGGTCGTGTTGCCCATCAGGGTCGTGTCAATGGTCTGCATGAAGGCTGTGTAACCGAAATCTTCGTCAGGTATGGTGTACTTTTTGTCGTGGAGCCAATCGATGTTACCGTCGGGGCGGGCAATGTAGCCGTCGGTGCTGGCGGCAATGTATAGGATGATTTTTCTCATGTGAAGGAAAAGGGTGTCGCGTACGCTAAAAGGTATAGGTTCTATACTGAAGGTAGCAAATAATGTTCAATGGGGAAATCTCATCAGGCATCCCTGAAAAACAACTTGGTGAGCCTGAAGAAAAAATCGCGGTGGTTGGCGATGGTGCGGTACTTGAATTCAAACAGCCTGCCGGCAAGCGGAATGCGGTGATAGACCCATCGCCAGGAACTGCTGCCGCCTATGGCCAGTACCTCAAACACTGCCCTGGCATTGCTGAAGTGCTGGCCCTGGGGAGAAATAAACTGGACTCCGCGCTTAAATTCTTTCCGGGTGATACCGAAATAGCCTTCCGGCACCTCCTGGTAAGGCTTGTATTGTATCTTGTCCCCGGTTTTGGCGCTCCATCTTCTGATCCAGTACTTGCAGAAACTGCAGTCGCCGTCGTAGATCAGCATCGCTTTGTCGGTCATGGTCATTTATCAGGTTAGAGCGCTGCAGGTATAGCGCAACGGCTACACTTTCAGAGGATGTCCGGGATAGTCGCTTCCGCTAGAGTACGGCACTCTGTATCCTGTGGTGCGTGCAGCCATTGTAGCCGATGGCCTGGTTCACCGGGCAGTAGCGCAGCATACCTGTCAGTATCGGGACAAGGCCGACAGCCGCCAGTCCTTTCATATTATAATAGGCGCCGAGCCCAATGATGGCCATACCTGCCAGCACCCGCAGCTTCTGCTCTTTTAATCCGACATTGCAATGCATAGGTTTTCTGTTTGGTTATACTCTGCATACGTATTCAGGGCCTGAAGTTGGCGGCTGAGGCGGTTTCGGGCTTGTCTTTTGCTTTGCGCTGCTGCTTGATATAGGCCATCAGGTCGTCGAGCTCCTGAGCTGGGATCACTTCTTTCTTGAAGGCCGGCATAGCACCCAGCCCGTTCCGGATCTGAAAGCGGATGACGAAGCCCGGGACCGGTTTGTCGTTGATGGCGGGAGCCAAACCGGACTCGCCTCCGGGGTGGCATTTGTCGCAGTACCGCATGAACACGACCTGCCCTTGGGCTACCTGTTCATTTTCCAGGTTCACGGGTTTGTAGAGCGGTTCGCCCCGGCGGGCCGTGCCGCAGTAGCTTAGTGTCAGCAGGAGCAGGAAGGCGACACAAAGTAAGGTATAGCTTCTCATAGACTTAGCGGTTATTTTTGGTTACTTTCCAGATCATGCCTGTCTTGTGCTGTGGCTGCGGACCTGCTTCCGTCGTTTTCATCACCCCGAAATCTACGATGTAGAGCGTATGGCCATCCGGAGAGAATTTAACGGCTACGGGTCTTTCCAGGCCTCCGTTCTTCAGCCAGGAGGCCGGGCCGTTTTCCTTTCCTTTGTTCACGGCAAAATCGGTGATCACGCCTTTGTCCACCTCTACCCGCACTACTTTGTAGCCTACCGGGTCTACCACTTTGCCTACCCCCGGTGCCATATCGCCGAATTGCGCAATAAAAGCCTGCCCCTCAAAACCGAATGTGCCGGAAGTAGAAAAATCAATGCCATTGGAGGAGGAGTGTACTCCCAGTGTAGCGGCAGGACGGGGTGGTGTGCCGGGATTACTGGCCAGTAAGGGTTCCGGGGCTTTGCCCTTGGATGACTTGAACCGGTCTCCGTTGAAGGCGAGGCCACCCGCATGATCGGGCCAGCCATACCACTGCCCTTCCTGTACCAGCCAGAGATAATCCCCGACTCCCCATACCGGCCGGCTGCCCCGTTCGTCGTAGCCATTGTCGGTCACATACAGCTGTCCTTCCGGTGAGAACGCAAGCCCAAACGGGTTGCGGAATCCCCAGGCCACCAGTTCCGGTTGCCCGCCTGTTGGAGCTATACGCATGACGGAGCCGGTGCACGGAAGGCTTCCTTTTATGACCTGGCCTTTTGTGGTGCTGGTGCCGTAGGGGGAGTAGGCGCCGGTGCTCTGCTTCTGTGGAGCGGAAGCCAGGGGCACTTCACTCTCAAAATTCTGCCCGCTCAACGTGATGTCCTGGCAGGGAATGTCGTGAAAGTCGGGATTGCGCTTGAGCCAGCCAAAGTCATAATTGTCCTGGCCGACCACACCCGAATTGGTCGCGGTGCCGATGCCAAAGTATAGCTTCCCGTCGGGGCCTACAGCGGGGCCATTGGTATGGTGATCGCCTGCTGAGGGCAGGTTTTCCAGCAGGGCAGTGATGTTTCCTTCGGGGGATATCCGCAGAATTTTACCCCCTTCCATGGCGCCGCCTTCTGCTACATAAAAATTGCCGTCCTGAAAGGCTATACCTGTCCAGGGGCCATTCTTTGTGCCTGTAGCGACCGGGGTCAGGTTGCCGGATGTTTCGATGCGCAGCAGCCGTGGCTCCAGGAACTCTTCGCCATACGAATAGCCGGCTTCGATCACATACAGGCGGCCCTGTTCATCGAATGCCACGTCCGTAGGAAACGTCAGTCCTGTTGCTACTTGCTCTATCCGGTAGCCGGGCGGCAATGCTACATCTGCCGGGTTCACAGGGCGGCTATCCGTGCGGACAGCTCCCTGGCCGCCCCCTTCCGAGGACAGCATGCTGTAGCAACTGCTCAGAAAGAGCAGGCATGCCAGCAGTAGAAGAAAGTAGAGTTGTTTCATAGGTTTGGTATTGTCGCATTTATAGTATAAATTATATCGTGCTAATATCGTACGCTTGTCCCTGGTTTAAGTTAAATCGCTTTCGGAATGGCTATACCTTTGATGGATAAAGGAATGTTCGCAGCCCGGGGCGGCCTGGTCGAAGCTGCTTGTTGGCTGGCTGGCATTGCTGTGCTGGCCGGGATGAATCCGGTGGGAGAGCATCTTTTCAGCCTGTGCCCTGTCAGCTGGGTGCTGGAGAAAGGGTGCCCTGGCTGCGGCCTGGGGCACAGCATTGCCTTTTTGTTTCGGGGGGAGTGGGTGGCTTCGTGGGAAGCGCACCCAATGGGGGTGCCGGCGCTGCTTATACTTGGCGGACGTATTATTTCACTGCTGCGGCAGTACCGCTTTCTAAAGAAAAATCAACTAACCTATACCTACCATGCCTAACGTTTTTAATATCATGCCTGAACTGGAGCCGGACGAAATGTCTTTTATCCAGGGGATTGTCAACAACATGTCGGAGCAGGAGGCCCAGCAGTTTGCCAGCATTTACAGAGCCCGCCGGCGCGACCCGATGTTGGTCCTGGTTACAGCCGCTATTGGTTTCTTTGGCATAGCCGGCGTCCACCGCTTCATGCTGGGCCACATTGGTATGGGGATACTCTACATTTTTACCGGCGGTCTTTGCTTTATTGGTACCATTGTCGATGTCTTCAACTACAAGCGGCTGGCTTTTGAGTATAACATCAAAGAGGCGCAGCAGGTGCAGGCCATGATGATGGGACAGTATGGCGGAACGAATGGCTACGGGCTATAAATCCTATTCCTTCACAAACTTGCCCTGGTAATACCGGCTGCCGTTGGTAGCCCGCACAAGGTATAAGCCTGCCGGCAGCGTGGTCACGGATAGCTTGGCTTCCTGGCCTCGCTGCAGCGGCTGCCGGAGTAGGAGCCGGCCTGTCCCGTCGTGCACTTCCAGCGCGGTTGGGTCGAAGGGCAGGTGCTCCAGGATGAGTGTATGCTGTGCCGGGTTCGGATAGATGTGAACCTGGGCCTGACTGGGAAGAGCAGGCGCAGCCGTCACGTTTGCGTTCACTTTTCGGGCCAGCAGCCAGGAGTCCGGATCAATGACAACACCGGTTACTTCCCTGTTGATACGGACCTGGTATTGCTCGGCAGGCTGGGTTTGCGGAACGCGGATCAGGGTATCGCCACTCGCTGTCTGGAGCAGGTACTCTACCTCCGTCCTGAAGAAAGGTGTGCTGGCGCTTGGGGTCTGTGTCGCGTTCACTACCAGCTGATTGCCCTGTTGCTCCCAGTTAATGGTAATGGTAGGCCAGCCTTCGCCTTTGTACCATTGCTCAAAAAAATAGCCCAGGTCCCGGCCGCTTGTCTCTTCAAACACCCGTTGCAGGTCTGCTGTGGTGGCCGTTTTGCCGCTATACTGTTGTTGATACTTGCGGAGCGCCTGGAAGAACAACGCATCGTTGTTTAAGGTGAAGCGAAGCATGTGCAGCACCATGGCTCCTTTCAGGTAACTCAGCCTGTAGTTGAAAATCCGGCTTACATCAGAAGTGTCTTCTACAAACACACTCCCATCCGGGGCTGCCAGTACCCGGCCCTGCATCGTTGACAACCATTCCGGCGCGGATAAAGGCCGTAAGCGTTCCAGCGCGAGGTACTCGGCATAGGAAGCAAAGCCTTCGTTCAGCCAGATGTCAGACCAGGAGGCGCAGGTCACGTTATCGCCAAACCACTGGTGTCCTAACTCGTGGGCAGTCAGGGTAAAGTTAAAGGTGCTTTGCGTGGTCATGGTCTGATGTTCCATGCCACCGCCCATGGGTGCCATGCTATGGCCGTACTTCTCCTTCGCGAAAGGGTAGAGTGAGAACAACTCCGAGAATGTCTCCAGTAACGGGACCGTCTGATCAATCTCCTTCTTGAATAGATTCAGGGTGGTGGTGTTGTATACATAGTTGATGATAGGTATAGGAGCCGCTGCTCCCGCAGGATTGGCCGTCAGGGTATACTCCAGGTAATTGGAAACTGCCACAGAGATAAGGTAGTAAGCAATCGGGTAACGCGACTTCCATTCATAGCGCACTTTATTGGACGGCAGCGGAACCGTGGCGGTAAGCAAACCATTGGAACCTACCTTGTTGTCCGTGCTGGTGGTCACAAATACATGTACCGAATCAGCTTTGTCTGTGAGCACCTGTTTGGTGGGCCACCATTCGTAGGCGGCATAAGGCTCGCTCAGGCTCCAGGTTACATCTGCTCCTCCCCAATTATACTCCCGTGCACTGCTAAAGCCATTGCCGATGGCAGCGCTTGCGCCGGATGGTGCCGTGCCTTTGTAGAAGATATGAGCTGTAAGCTTGGCAGGTGCAGGTATAGGTGAGGCAAGCCGGACAGACACATCTCCCGCGCTACGGCTTATGGCTACCTGCCTGCGCCCATTCACCAGCACCGAGTCAATCTGGAAATTAGGGTGCAACTCAAAGGCAAAGGTGTCGAGCCGCGCTACCCGAAGTGAAGCCTGGGTAGTGACATTCCCTGAAATAAAAGTAGACGTACGCTCCAGTTGCAGATCCAGCTTGTAAAAAGTGACATCATA
>NZ_JSYF01000314.1:0-14325 GCF_054824225.1 Pontibacter sp. HJ8 | reverse complement strand
TCATGACTCAGAACTCGAGACTCAGAACTCATTTAGTGCATTCTGTCGGCACGTGGTTCTAGTTTGCGGATGATGTCGGCTTCGATCTCCAGGAGCTCCTTCAGGCGGGCGTCTACTACTTCGACGGGCATGTATTCTTTGGCCAGCTTTACAAAACTTACATAATGGCCTGCCTCGGACACCATTAATTCATAGTAAAATTTCTTAAGTTCTTCGTCCTGGATGTTTTTCCAGAGCAGTTTGAAGCGTTCACAACTACGGGCTTCGATCAGGGCATTGATCAGCAGGTGGTCCATGAGTTGGCGTTCGCGCAGGCCGCCTTTGCGGATATGCTTGGTCAGCTCCACGACGTACTCATCCGGGCGGTTTCGGCCCAGGCCATAGCCCCGCTTTTTAAGCTCCGCCATCACCCGTTCAAAATGGCTCCACTCTTCCGCTACCAGGTCTGTCATTTCCTCTACCAGGCGCGTTTTGTCCGGATACTTTACGATCAGGGAGATACCGGAAGTAGCAGCTTTCTGTTCACAATATGCATGATCCACCAGGATCTCTTCAATATTCTTCTCGGCGATATTTACCCAACGCGGATCGGTGGGCAGTTGTAAACGAAGTATGGTTTTAGTAGGTACTGACACTTTTAAGCAAAATTTTAAGGTATAGCGTTCATCATTGCAGCAATCAACAATGAAACTTAATCAAAGAACATCCACTTGATGCCGAAGATAAAGCTGGTCTGCATGCCGGGATAATAAGGAGTCACGAAATAACCCGGGTCCGTTAAGCCTTCGTTGATATGCGACATCTTCAGGAAAACGTTCAGATTTTTGATATCTGCTGTCAGGAAAACATCGATTACCGGATAAGTTCTGATCAGGAATTGGTTTTGCAGCGGCAACTGTTCTGTAGCAGGCTGCAGGTAAAACTGCTGGGTAACCGGCATATAGGCATCGGCCAGATACTCTGATGGCAGATACATCTGTACTCCAAATTGCCCGAGCAATGCCTTCTTGAAGAGAAACCCCTGGAAATAAAGTTTCGAATCTACCAGCCATTCCGGTATGCGAATGTCTGGTGCCTCATCAGTATTGGTATAGGCCACAAAATTTTCGAAGTGAATAGACCCGAAACGGATGTGGTGCTTCAGCTCCGCCCCGAAAATCTGCTGACTTTCAGTCGCTTGTTCTGGTATAGCTTGCTTATTGAAGAAAACATGGCGTTTGATGTTGTTGTAATGTCCGGTCAGCCGCACATGCTGCCTCTCTCCTAATTTGCTTGTAAAAGTACCCTCAATTCTGTCTGTTACGGAGTTGTTAAAGTTATTATGCCAGTTAAAATGATTGCTGATCAGGCGCTGCTCGATCATGGAAGGAGAGCGCAGTACCCGGGCTATCCTACCCTGCAATGGCCCCAGCTTAGCGGTGGCACTTACCTTGTAGTCCCGCGTCATCTGAAACTCCCCATCAACCGAAACCAGCGCCTTTCCATACACAAGCCGCAGTTGTCCCCCCACAAACAGCTGATTGAACCGCTCTGTTGCACTGCTGTTGTTGATGGTATCGAGCACCGTATACTCCATTTTAGAGCTTCGATTCTTGACATAGGCCTTGTAGAAGGATAGTTTGTTATTCCCGGTTATGCCGAATACATTCTCCATTTCCCGGTAAACGGTTCTGTCATCCGTCTGTGCCGAATCATATTTTATGTCCGGGTAAAAGAAAACGGAATCGCCCCGGTATGGAATCTCATCATCCTGGTAAATGTTGCGCTGCCTTCCCCAGTCGAAGGAGTGATAAAGCTTCATGTCTTCCTTCGCCAGCTTGTAGATGTGTAGCAGGTGGTAATTGCTTCGAAACTCACGGGAGGCAGCCTGATTCAGATTCGTCAGTTCCGCCTGGTATTTGAAAAGATCATTCTGAGTAGAGTCCAGCGGTCCGGGCAGAATGCCCCCAAATTCTATTTGCTCGTGGTTGAGATGCGTATAGTTGGCAAAGAGGTCATACTTGTCGTTTTTGGAGCGATAGTGCGTAAAAGCCTTGACAGCCTGGTTGCTGACATAGCCTTCACGGCGCAGCGTCGAAACGCCAATCTGCCGGTTGGCCGTTAGGATCTGGTAAGCTACTCCAGCATTCCAGCGAGGCGTAATATTGCGGGCATGCGTACCTTCAAAAACCTGTTCGCCGCGCTGCCCCTGGATGTAGTAGATGTGCGAATAAGGAGAACGCGTATCGTAATAGTTAATCGTTTCAGGATTGTAGGCATACCGGTTGAAGGCATTCCTCCCGGAGCGGGCACCTATTTTGGTTGGCAAACGAAACAGGATGGGTTTGGCCGCTGTGCCTACGTTGCCCAGGTGCTGAAAGTAAGCCGTGTCATGGTACCAAAAGCGCTCATTGTGCATGTTCTGAATCGTGGTATCAATGCTCTGTTCCAAATAGCGGCCTTCCAGTACATCATTTTCATACAGCCTGAGCGTAGTCTTCGGACTATACAACACTTTTGTGGTGTCATCGATGATCTGAGCGGCGGCTTCCGAACCGGCTATCAGACAAAATAAGAACAATATTCCTGCTAGTAGCTTACTTTTCACAGTTCAAAATTAGTGATTTTCGCACAACGCCCATACCTGTACGGGCAAAGTATACGGTATTATACAAAAGAGCGAGAAGAAGTGGCTTATTGTTTCCGGAATGAGGCCACATGCTCCTGTATTAACTCGTCAAACAAGCTGCCATTTTTCAGGAAATCGACCTCAATGGGGATGTAGAACAGGGGAAGCTGCCGGGTTGCATCCTGCAAATTTACGTCGGAGAGTTTCACAGCATCCTTTCGGGTGGTGACAATGGCTAGCGCTCCGGAGGGTTCGCTTTCCACCAGCTTCTGCAGCTCCCGCATGTCCTGCAGGGTATACGCATAATGATCTGCATAAGCCTTCTGATGTGCAAGGGTATACCCCTGCTCCTGCAGGTTCCTGACCAACGGCGCAGGATTGGCTATACCTGTCAGCAGGATGATACGGTTCGGTACCTGGCGGGCAGCACCCATCGGAACCGGAGCGCCATACCTGAAAGTTGAGAAAAAAACCGGGGTTGCCGGGCGGCTATACCTACGGACCTGCCGCACGATCGCCTGTTGCTCCTCCTCTGCCATACCTGCCGGACACTTGCTCACCACGATCAGGTCTGCGCGTTGAGCGCCTTGCCTTGGTTCGCGCAACAGCCCGGCCGGGAGCACCCGGTCATTAAAGAACAGGCGGGTATAGTCCGTCAGCAGGATATTGAGCGAAGGATGTATCGGCCGGTGCTGCATGGCGTCGTCCAAAACGACCACTTCCAGTTCCGGTCGCAGCTTTTGCAACGCTTCTATACCTGCCACGCGGCTTTCGCTTACGGCCACCGTTGCGCCCGGAAAGTCACGGTAATACTGGAAAGGCTCATCACCCAGTGAAGCCGCAGTTGCCGTTTCATCAGCCAGCACAAAGCCCCTGCTCTTCCGCTTGTAGCCCCTGCTGAGCGTTGCGGTCTGGTAGCCTTTCAGCAGGCGTAACAGGTACTCCACGTGAGGCGTCTTGCCGGTGCCTCCTACTGTCAGGTTGCCCACTGCGATCACAGGTATAGCAAAGCGCTTGGAAGCCAGCATGCCGTTGTCGTACAGGTAATTGCGCAGCAACAGGATGCTCCCGTAGAGCAAAGAAAAAGGCCACAACAGTAGTTTTAAATATTTCATCAACGTGTGATTGAACGCAGCAAAATTAAGCAAATCAGCCGCAATGCTATACCTAGACGGCTTGTTTTATATACAATAAAAATTATATATTTAGTATCGAATATATACACGCCTCTTTTCAGCCCTTTTTATGAAAGCAAACAAATTCATTCTTGCCATTTTCATACCTGCGCTCTTTCTGACAGCAGGTTGCAAGGAATGTGGTACTATCCAGCCTGAGCCTCCTTCTCCCGTCACATTTTACATTGTAGACCAGCACGGCAGGAATCCGTTTGCTTCGGCCGGCACCGGTTACCATCCCGACTCGCTCCGTTTTACCCTCGAAAATGAACCCTATACCTACCTGTTCAGCGGAAGGGATGAAGGGCTGGATAACATTGTGTTTGAAACGTATCCGGTCATCTACGACCAGTCCGGCGTACGCATGCTCCTGCATTACAACAAAGAAAACACCGATACCCTGGATATTGCCTATACCGTTACCAAAAGCCAGTGCTTTACGAACTACAGCTATACCTCCTTCCGGTATAATGGCAAAGAACTGCAAAGGCATCCAGTGACCGGGCACCTGCAGCTGTCCCTGCAACAGGGCAGTACGCTTAGCAATCCCACTGCACTTTTATAACAAAACAATTTTATCTCAGCGCTTAACTTAATAAGTTTGGCAGCAGTATCAAGAGCATACGTGTCAACACTAAGATGAGAGAAAAAGCTACCATTGGCGACATAGCCCGGCTACTGGAACACTATGCGCCGCTTTCCTACCAGGAGAGTTACGACAACTCTGGCCTGCAAACCGGCAATGCCAGCGATGAGGTTACCGGAGTACTCCTCACGCTGGACTGCACCGAAGCCGTACTCGAAGAAGCCATCGCCAAAGGGTGCAACCTGGTGGTGGCCCACCATCCGGTCATCTTCAAAGGACTCAAGAGCCTGACAGGACGCAGCTACGTCGAGCGTATCATCATCATGGCCATCCGTCATAACATTGCCATTTATGCCTGCCATACCAACCTCGACAGCGTGCACAATGGCGTGAATGCCAAGATTGCAGAAAAACTCCAACTCAGCAACACGAAGGTATTGTCTTACAAGCAACAAACGCTGATGCAGCTGGTGTTTTTTGTACCCGTTGCCAATACCGATGAGGTATTAAGCGCCGTTCACAAAGCCGGTGCGGGACAAATCGGGGAATACAACGACTGCAGCTTCCAGGTACAGGGCACGGGGCGTTTCCTTCCTTCCCAGAATGCTGATCCGACGATTGGTGAACCGGGTAAACCGGAACAGGTACAGGAAAACCGGATCGAGGTTATCTTTCCGGCACACAAACAGCACCAAATTCTACAGGCCCTGCTACAGGCGCATCCGTATGAGGAGGTGGCACATTACCTGACTTTGCTTGAGAATCAGAACCAGGAAGTTGGGATAGGGATGATCGGGGATCTGAAAGAGGCGCTGACGGAAGAAGCTTTCCTGGCCTACCTGAAAGAACACATGCAGGTACAGGCTATCCGCTATACGCCAGTAGGAAATAAGCCGGTCAAACGCGTGGCCATATGTGGCGGAGCCGGAAGCTTCCTCATCAAAGAGGCCCTCCGGCAAGGAGCCGACGCTTTTGTAACCGGTGATGTAAAGTACCACGAGTTTTTTGATGCCGAAGGCAAACTCCTGATTGCCGATATCGGCCACTATGAAAGCGAGGTCTACACAAAGGAGATTTTTTATGATACAATTACCAAAAACTTTACTAATTTTGCAGTCTATTTATCGGAAGTAAATACTAACCCTATCAGATACACCTAATTAACTACATGGAAAGTACGGTAGCCAGCAAATTGGAAGCATTACTAAAGCTTCAAAGCATCGATTCGCAGCTTGATGAAATTAGACGCGTAAGAGGTGACCTCCCGGAAGAGGTTCAGGACCTGGAAGATGAAATTGAAGGCTATGAGGTAAGGGTTCGCAAGTTTGATGATGAGGTGGCAGGCCTCAACGAAGCTATCGTTCAGCGCAAGCAGTCTATCAAAGACGCCGAAGGCCTGATCAGAAAGTATGAGGACCAGCAGGAAAACGTGCGTAACAACCGTGAGTACGACGCCATCACCAAAGAGGTCGAACTTCAGAAACTGGAAATTCAGATAGCTGAAAAGAAGATCAAAGAAGCACATTATCAGATCGATCAGAAGATCGCAGAGATCGAAGGCACTAAAAATCGTCTGGAAGAGCGTCGCAAAGACCTTGACAACAAGAAGCACGAGCTGGACCAGATCGTTTCGGAAAGCGAAGAAGAGGAAAGTAACCTGGAGAAAGACCGCAATAAAGCTGCCGAACAGATCGAAGACCGTTTGCTGAGCGCTTACAGCCGTATCCGCAAAAACGTGCGCAACGGTTTGGCTGTGGTGCAGGTGAAGCGTGACGCCTGTGGCGGATGCTTCAACACTGTTCCTCCGCAGCGCCAGGCTGACATTGCCGCTCAGAAAAAAGTGATCGTGTGCGAACACTGCGGCCGTATTCTGGCTGGTGTAGAGCAGCGTATATTCTAAGCACCATGATTTTCAGCGGAAACCGCTTGAAGGCAACATACAAAAGGATGGCTAAACCCCATCCTTTTTTTTGTTGGTCGGGCTCCTGCTCTCCTGCTTTGTCAGCTCAGCCAATTCTATCTTTAATACAACCGTTAGCCGGGCCTATACCGAAACCCTCCGGCTGAAAATAGCTAACGGCCGCAGCCTCGTAAAAAAAGAGTTGCAGCTCCATCCCGGCAATGCTGTGGCCTTATTAGTAGAGAACCAGCAGGACTTTCTCACACTTTGCGTGCAGCAGGATCCCACAACGTATGAGCACCTGTTAGCGGCACAGGAGGACCGGCTCCGGAAAATTACGGCGCTTACAGAACAATCTCCCTGGGTAGACTACAGCATGGCGGAGGTGCGCCTGCACATCGCCTTGAGCAAGCTGCTGTTTGATCACAAGCTGGCTGCCGCCTGGGAGCTGCGGCGGGCCTACCTGCAGTTCGTGGCCAATGCCAAAAAGTATCCTTCCTTCCTTCCAAATAAAAAAACACTGGGTACCCTGCAGGTACTCATTGGCTCGGTACCCGATACGTACAAGGTGTTTCTCAATATCATCGGCATGAAAGGCAATATCCAGACAGGTATGGCCAATCTGAAAACGGCCGCTACGCAGGAAAATCCTTTCCGGCAGGAGGCGGTTGTGCTGCTTGCCTTGCTGGAACACATGCAGGAACAGGGCAAAAATAAATCGGCGGAAGCAACCTTAACAAAACTGGCAAAATCGGAGCCCGACAACCTCTTGTTTAGTTTTGTGGCCATGCACATTCTCAAAAAGAACAAGCACAGCGAGCAGGCCCTTCAGGTATACCAGCAGCGACCGGCCGGTCCGGCTTATATTGCCTTCCCTTACCTGCACCACATGGCTGCAGACCTATACCTGTACAAGGGTAGTTTCGCCAACTCCATCCGCGAAAACCAGCTATTTCTGCAACAGCACAAAGGAGAACATTACCTCAAAGCTGCCCATTTTAAGCTATACCTGGCTCACTGGCTGAATAAATCCGTGAAGCAGGCAGATCACCATTACCGGCTCATTGAGCAGACCGGAAGATCGGTCGTGGAAGAAGATGCGTACGCCCTCCGGTTTACAGAAGCGCAAACTCAGCCGAACCGTTACCTGCTGCTTGCCCGGCTGCAATCAGACGGAGGCTATTACCGCGAAGCACTCACCGGGCTCCAGCAGATGCAGCTAACACAAAGTACACCCAAAGCCGAAAAGGCAGAATACTACTACCGCAAAGCCCGTATTTATCATGGACTGGAAGAACGGCCACAGGCCAAACGGGGCTATGAACAGGCCATCAGCGCCAGCGAAAATTCCACCTTGTACTTTGCACCCTCTGCTTCGCTCCAATTAGGCTATCTTTACCTGGAAGAAAATGACAAAAAAAAGGCCACTGCTTATTTCAGGAAAGCCATGACTTACAAAGGGCATGCGTACAAAAACAGTATAGACGCCAAGGCCAAATTAGCCCTCCTGATTATTTAAAATAGTTTCGCAACATGCTGCATTCCGTATCTGTCCGAGTTTCTGATCTGGGAATTTCTCTCCCGGAGTTCCGGCTGAAAGCACTGGCTTGGGCAGAAACTTTTCCGCTCGTAGCCAGCTATACCTCCAACCAGATCCCCTATCCTTACCAGGGTTTTGATGAACTGCTGGCGGTCTCTGCGGGAAAGCCAATCGCCTTTGACCCAGACCATGTTTTTGAAAGCCTGCAGCAGCAACTGAACCGGCAAGAGTCCCTTTGGTGCGGCTACCTGGGGTATGATCTCAAAAACCAGATCGAAAAACTGAGCAGCAACAACCCGGATCAGGTCGGCTTTCCGCCCCTCTTCTTCTTTGAGCCACAGCTATACCTATACTTTAAACAGGACATCATAACCGTTTACAGCTCAGCAGACCCTATTGAAAATATTTTACAAACCATCCATACCTATCGGGCCCCTGAACAATTTGTAGCGCCCCGGTTTGAGGTACAGCAAAGGGTAAGCGAGCAGGAATATATCCGGAATGTGGAACGCGTCAGGCAGCATATCCTGGAGGGCGATGTGTATGAGCTGAACTATTGCATGGAGTTATTTGCAGAGCAGGTGGAGTTGCATCCATTGGCCTTATACCTGGCGCTGAACGAAACATCTCCTACCCCTTTTTCCGGTTTTCTGAAGTATGAGGATCGCTACCTGCTCTGTGCTTCCCCGGAAAGGTTCCTTAAAAAAGAGGGCCGGAAGCTGATCTCGCAGCCCATCAAAGGCACCATCCGCCGGGGCAACTCACCCGAAGAAGACCGCCAACTGCAGCAGCAGCTTCGTACCGATGAAAAGGAACTGGCCGAGAATATGATGATAGTGGACCTGGTGCGCAACGACCTGCGTCGCTCCTGCGCCACAGGCACTGTGAAGGTGGAAGAAATGTTCGGCATCTACGGGTTCAGCCAGGTATCTCAGATGATCTCTACGATCAGTGGTGAACTGCGGGAGGAATGCAGCCCGGTAGATGCCCTGAAAGGTGCCTTTCCGATGGGAAGTATGACAGGTGCTCCCAAGATCAGTGCCATGCAACTCATCGATGCGTTAGAAGTGACCCGGCGCGGGCTTTATTCCGGGGCCTTCGGCTACATCAAACCCGATCAGGATTTTGATTTCAATGTCGTCATCCGAAGCCTGCAGTACAATGCCACTTCCCGTTACCTTTCGTTTATGGTAGGCAGCGCCATCACCTACGATTCCGTTCCTGAAAAAGAGTACGACGAATGCCTGTTGAAAGCAAAGGCCATGCTAGAGGTGCTGGGGCAGAAAGATTCACCAGAAAGGGTATAGCGCTTGGAATTATTCCTGTAGTCGAAAGAGTTGATAAAGACCAGGATAGCTACTCAGGGTATAACCCAGGCAGGGCAAAATTCCTGAAATTACCTGCCATTCTGTCACGTTTATAAAGGGGAATGTAGTATATTTGCAGCTGAAAGAGATATTGAAGCATGGACCCAATCGTTGATTTAGATTTTATTGATTCCCGCACACCAGAACAGGCTGCCGCTGCTCCTTCCTGCGATACGAAGATTACGGCAGAGACCAATACGGGCAAGTCGCGCAAACTATACATTGAGAGCTATGGCTGCCAGATGAATTTCTCTGACAGTGAGATTGTGTCTTCGATCATGCATGAGCAGGGCTTCGACACAACTTCCACGATAGAGAACGCCGATGTAGTTTTTCTCAATACCTGCTCGATCCGTGAAAAGGCGGAAACGACTGTGCGCAACCGTTTGGGCCAGATCAACTATTACAAGCGCAAAAAGCCGTCTATGATGATCGGTGTATTGGGTTGTATGGCGGAGCGCCTGAAGAAATCGCTGCTGGAAGAAGAAAAGATCGTGGACCTGGTGGTCGGACCGGACGCTTACCGCGACCTGCCCAATCTGATCAATGAAGTAGACGGGGGCCACAAGGCTGTTAACGTACTTTTGTCCCGCGAGGAAACGTATGCAGACATCAACCCGATTCGCTTGAACAGCAACGGGGTAAGCGCCTTTATATCGATCATGCGCGGCTGCGACAACATGTGCTCGTTTTGTGTCGTGCCGTTTACAAGAGGCCGCGAGCGCAGCCGGGACGCGCACTCCATTGTGCGTGAGGCAGAGGCGCTCGTTGCACAGGGCTATAAAGAAGTCACTTTACTGGGTCAGAACGTAGATTCCTACAAATGGGAATCGGAGGACGGCACCGAGCAAGTGAACTTTGCCCAATTACTGGAAAAAGTAGCGCTGCTGAGCCCAACATTACGGGTACGTTTCTCTACCTCTCACCCCAAAGACATCACAGATGAAGTATTGCATACCATCAAAAAGTATGACAACATCTGTAAATACATTCACTTGCCGGCCCAAAGCGGCAACTCCCGCGTGCTGGAGCTTATGAACCGCACCTATGACCGTGCCTGGTACCTGAACCGGGTGGATGCCATCCGCTCCGTACTGGGAGATGATTGCGGCATCTCCTCAGATATGATCGCCGGTTTCTGCTCCGAAACAGAAGAAGAGCACCAGGACACGCTTTCCCTGATGGACTATGTACAGTACGACTACTCTTATATGTTCTTTTACTCCGAGCGACCTGGTACGCTGGCCGCCCGCAAACTGGAGGACGATATACCCCTGGAAGTGAAGAAGCGTCGCCTGGCTGAAATCATCGAGAAACAGCGTGAATGTTCTCTGAACCGAAACAAACGGGACATAGGCCGCATACACCGGGTGCTGGTCGAGAATTTTTCTAAAAAGTCAGATGATTTCCTGAGTGGCCGCAACGATCAGAACAAAGTGGTTATCTTCCCCAAGAAGGATTATAAAAAAGGAGATTATGTGAATGTATTCGTAAATGACTGCTCTGTAGGTACCTTGTTCGGGGAAGCGGTAGAGTAGTTTGGAGATTTGGAAATTTGAAGATGAATGATCGTATTCTTTGCTCTTCCAAACCATTTTCAAATCTGCACATCTCCAGATCTTCAATTCAAACTACATGCTCAACATAGATATACAAAGTATAAAGCAGCGCTTCGGTATAATCGGTAATTCACCTTTGCTCAATTATGCCATTCAGGTGGCGGCGCAGGTGGCCCCTACCGATATGACGGTGCTGATAACCGGAGAGAGTGGCAGCGGAAAGGAGTCATTCTCTAAAATCATACACCAACTGAGTCCCCGCAAACACGGTCAGTTCATTGCCATCAACTGCGGTGCTATACCGGAGGGCACCATTGATTCGGAGCTGTTCGGACACGAAAAGGGATCATTTACGGGCGCAACAGATACCCGCAAGGGTTATTTTGAGGTAACCGACGGGGGGACCATTTTCCTGGACGAGATCGCCGAAATGCCGCTGGGTACGCAGGCCCGCCTGCTACGTGTGCTGGAAAATGGTGAATTCATCAAAGTGGGCTCTTCGAAGGTCCAGAAGACAGACGTACGGGTAGTGGCAGCGACCAACGTGAACCTGATCCATGCGGTGGAGAAGGGCCGTTTCCGGGAAGACCTGTATTACCGACTCAACACCGTGCCGATCACTGTGCCTCCCCTGCGGGAGCGTGGCGAAGACATCTACCTGCTCTTCCGGAAGTTTGCGTCAGACTTTGCAGAAAAATATAGGGTTAAATCCATTACCCTGACACCGGAGGCCGTTCAGGAACTGATCAATTTCAGATTCCCGGGTAACATACGCCAGTTAAAGAACATTGTAGAGCAGATATCAGTGCTGGAGTATGATCGTGAGATTGATCTCCTCAAATTGCGCCAGTACCTGCCTCGCGAGCAGAGCAGTAGCTTGCCAGCCGTTCTGGCCAAGGAAAGTGGAGCCGAACATTCCTATTCGGAGCGAGACCTGCTGTACAAGGTGCTCTTTGACATGCGCCGGGATGTATCGGAACTGAAGAAACTGGTTTTCGAGCTGATCACACACCAGCCAAACGACCATGAGCTGTTAAAAGAACATGGGCATTTGTTTGAGAATATTGAGCACGCCAGCAATGGGCGGCCTTATAAGTCATCGGAACAATCCGAGCCCTATTACCTGCCCGTGAAACAGGCAGCGGATGACGATGATGACTACGAGGAAAAAGTAGAAGACATATCCCACGAAACGGAAGAAGAGAGCCTGTCCCTGGAGACAAAGGAAAAAGAAATGATCCTAAAGGCACTCAAGAAGCATAACAACAAGCGTAAGTATGCCGCCAACGACCTGGGCATATCAGAAAGAACCCTTTACCGCAAACTCAAGCAGTATGATATTGAAGACTAATCTGCGTTCCGCTACTCAGTACCTGGTAGTTCTGCTGGCGGTTTGCTGCAGCGCCTGTGGCGTTTACTCCTTCACCGGTACATCGATTGCCCCGGATATAAAAACGATCTCGATCCAGAACTTTGAGAACAGTTCCGGCGAGGGCCCGGCCAACCTGACGCAGCTGGTAACCAACAACTTCAAAAACTACTACCAGCGCAACACGAATCTGACCATCCTGCAGCGGGAAGGAGATTTGCAATTGGAAGGACAGATTGTTAGCTTTACTCTGACACCAGTAGCTGTACAGCGCGAAGGAAACATTGACCAGGCAACGCTGAACCGCCTGACACTGGCTGTCCAGATCCGCTTTACCAATACCAAAGATCCGGAACAAGATTTCGATCAGCAGTTTAATATCACGCAGGAATTCCCGCAGAATATAGATATCACACAGATTCCGGCGGCGACCATCGATCAGCTGACAGAGCGCCTGGTATCGGACGTATTCAATAAAACTGTTGCCAACTGGTAATCTTAATTAGTAAGAGACATTCACCTTTTCATGAACAAATCAGCCTTTCTTAAACTGATACAACAGGTATCGAACATCTCAGACCAGCAAACAGAAGAGCTGGAAAAGGTGGCGGCTACCTTTCCGTATTGCCAGACAGCGCACCTACTGCTGGCAAAATCAGCTTATGACAAGGGCAGTATGCTTTCGACGCAACGGTTGCGCCGTGCCTCCTCTTATGCCACTGACAGGCAACTCCTGAAACGGGTGATCTATACCTCCCTGACTCCGGAGCCGGTATTTGAGGAGTCAGAAGCAGAAGAAATGGCTGTTGCTCAAGAAGAGTCGCTGGAAGTAGTGCCTCCTGAAACAGAGGAAATAACCGGTTATGAAGAAGAATCAGCTGCTCCGGAAGAAGCAGATCTGGAGGAAGTATACTCTCATAGCCTGGCAGCGGAAGTCTCCGTAGCTCCTGCAGACGCCGATACAGCACCGGAAGAAACAGCAGCCGAAGAAGGTGAAGCTAAACTAGATTCAGAGCTAGCTTTGTTATTTACCTTCAACAGCATAAGCTCCTCCTCTACTGACTTGCTCTTAAGCAAAAACGAACCAGAACCGGCAGAAGCAGATGACATTGTATCCGTTGTTGGTCACTACCAGGAAACAGGCGAAGCGCTTGCTGAATTGCATGCCGGAGCAGCGGATTCATTGGAGGCAGATGCGCCGGAACCTGGTCCGCTATACCTGGAAGCTGATGCAAGTGCGCCGGAGGCTGAAGAAGAAAGCCCTGCTTTGGCACAATTCCCGGTTGAGACGCTTCAGGAAGAAGAAGAGGATTTTATTGAAGAAACGTCCGTTGCAGCTATCCCGGCTAACCCGGAAGACGCTGCAGTCAACTATAACCTGGATGAGTTGGACAGACTGTATGCGGAAGATGCCCTGGGGTACTGGATGGGATCCAGCCGCATGGGGGAAGTTCTGCAACTCAAGGACGACTATACCCGGGCTCGCCCCCAAAGTTTTCATCCGGAGCTCATCCTGGAGTATACCAAAACGCATGAACTGGAAAAAGCCATTCAGCCAAGCCGAAATGTACTGAGCCAGCAACTAGATATCATTGACCATTTCCTGAAGCTCAACCCCCGCCTCAAGACGATGGCCAATATGAAACATAAGCCTGAGCCACAAGAGGATTTGTCGCTGAAGAGCTCTAAAATAAAGAAAGGGATGGCTTCTGAAAACCTGGCCAACATCTTTCTGCAACAGGGCAAGGTCAAAAAAGCTGTTAAAATTTATGAACAGCTAATTTTGAAATATCCGGAAAAAAAGTCTTACTTTGCCGAACAGATAGAGAAATTACAAAACATAACCTAATATGTACATCGCCCTGATCAGTATCATTGTTTTCATTTGCGTACTGCTAATTTTAGTCGTACTAGCCCAAAATCCTAAAGGAGGCGGACTTTCCAGCCAGTTTGGGGGCGGCGGCGCCAGCCAGTTGATGGGTGTTAAGCGCACCGGTGACCTGCTGGAGAAACTGACCTGGGGTTTTGCCATCGGGTTAGTCGTTCTCACGCTTGCCACACACATGATTCTCGACAATTCCGGAGATTCTTCCATGATGAACAGAAGCATCAACGAAGAACGTGCCCGTCAGTCCGGTATGCCGGCTGCTCCTGCTCCACAGCCGGGTGCTGAAGGTCAGGAAGACATGTCCATCCCAGGCACAGGTGAAATTCCTGTGAT
>NZ_JSYF01000313.1:0-6421 GCF_054824225.1 Pontibacter sp. HJ8 | reverse complement strand
CTTCCCGGAGTCCCGCTTTCAATTCCTTTCTTAACACAACCTATAGATAGTCAGTTAATTATATACTACTATATCTATACTGTTTACTTTCTAAACCGAAGGCTACGTGTAAATACTGGGTATAGCAGGACTTGCTGAATCAGTGCACGGTCTAAATACTTATTTCATCCATTTTCCAATCATTTACCACGGACACATCTTGCCAAACTTCTTACATCCTCGTACTAATTCATGAGTGTACACTTTGCCGTTTCATGACATTACAGGCAGGTGCGCACCGATCAAAAATCGCCACTATCCTGTCTCGGCTGAAGTGGCATTCTAACTGATCATGTAAAGGGATGAAAATACTTGAATTAAGGATCATGCGGGGACCCAACTACTGGTCCATAAAGCATCCTAAGATCATCGTGGTAAAACTGGACCTGGAAAACCTGCAGGATGTGCTGACCAACGAAGTGCATCAGTTTCCGGAGCGCCTCGAAAAGCTGTTTCCAGGTATGTATGAGCACAGATCATCTGCCGGCGTGGAAGGGGGCTTTTTCAGGCAGGTGCGCGAAGGTACTATCTTCAGTAAAGTGGTGCAGCACATTGCCCTCGAGCTACAGACCATGGCAGGCATGAACAGTGGCTATGGCCGCCGCTATCCTGCCCGGGAGGCCGGCGTAGACTATATCATCTTTTCTTACCAGCAGGAGCGCGCAGGCGAGTACGCAGCACATGCTGCTGTCCGCATCACTGAGGCGCTCATCAAAGGCAAGAGACCCAGCATCGTGCAGGACGTAGCCCGTCTCCACCAGATAAGGGAGGACGAATATTTCGGGCCCAGCACCGAGGCCATCATTACGGAAGCGGTCAGCCGGAACATCCCCTACATCAACAACCATCGCAGCGGCCTCATTCAGCTCGGGTATGGCATACACCAGAAGCACATACAGGCCGCCATGACCAGCAATACGTCTTTCTTTGCAGTTGAAAATGCCGGGAACAAGAATGTCACCAAACTGATCCTGGAAGAAGCCGGTATACCTGTGCCACAGGGCAGCATCGTGACAAACCAGGAGGAGCTGGAGGATGCACTGGATAAACTGGGTTTCCCGGTTGTGGTAAAACCGCTCAATGGGAACCAGGGCAAAGGCGCCAGCATCAACGTGCAATGCCGGAAAGATTGCATTCGGGGCTTGCACGAGGCCCAGCGCTTTTCAAAGGAGGTGATGGTGGAACAATTCATTGTCGGAGCAGACTACAGGCTCCTAGTGATCAATGGCAAGTTCATCGCTGCCGCCCGGCGTACGCCGGCGATGGTGAAGGGCGACGGGGTTTCGACCATCCAGCAACTGATCAAGGAAGTCAACAAAGATCCGAGGCGGGGTATCGGTCATGAGAAGGCGCTGACGCACATCAAGGTTGACAAAGACACGCGGGATGTATTCCGGAACAAAGGCCTCACGCTGAAATCGGTCTTGCCAGCCGGCGAAGTGCTCTACCTGAAAACGACCGCCAACCTGAGTACCGGTGGTACCGCAGCCGATGTGACGGACGTGGTGCACCCTTACAATGTGCTGATGGCCGAGCGTATCGCCGGTATCATTGGCCTGGATGTGTGTGGGATAGATGTCATGACGACAGATATTGCCATACCGTTACCCGAAACGCGTGGTGCCGTGATCGAGGTGAATGCGGCTCCCGGGCTGCGTATGCATATCTCTCCTACCGAAGGTTTACCGCGTAACGTGGCAGAGCCGATCATCAACATGCTCTTTCCGCATGGCCGCCCGACACGCATCCCGATTGTAGCCATCACCGGCACCAATGGCAAGACAACAACCAGCAGACTGGTCGCCCACATGCTCAAGTTCAAAGGTTACCACGTTGGCTATACCACGACGGACGGCATCTACATCGAGGACAAACGAATCATTAAAGGCGATACAACCGGTGCCTTCAGCAGTGAGTTTGTTCTCAAAGACCCGACTGTAAACTTTGCCGTGCTGGAATGTGCCCGGGGAGGTATGCTGCGCTCCGGACTGGCTTTCCGCCAGTGCGACATCGGCATCGTGACCAACGTGTCGGCCGACCACCTGGGGCTGGGCGATATCCATACCGTAGAAGAAATGGCGCAGGTAAAAGCCGTGATTCCCCGCACCGTTTGTGCCAATGGGTATGCGGTACTGAATGCAGACGATGACCTGGTTTACGACATGGCAACCGGCCTTACCTGCAAAGTAGCCCTGTTCAGCCTGGATGAGGAGAATCCGCGCATCCTCAAGCACATCAGCAAAGGAGGACTGGCTGCCGTTTACGAAAACGGGTATATCTCCATCTTCAAGAATACTTACAAAATACGGGTAGACCGGGTGGCCGATATTCCGCTTACTTTCGGAGGCCGGGCCAAGTTCAACATCCAGAATGTGCTGGCAGCCACCCTGGCCGGCTACATCAACCATTTCGAGATCGCCGAGATCCGTACGGCCCTGCGTACCTTCATCCCGTCTTCCGAAACTACTCCGGGACGCATGAACCTGTTCCAGCTGCCGCGTTACGAGGTGCTGATAGACTATGCCCATAACATCGCCAGCATGGAGGCCATTGCTGACTTTGTAGACAACGTACATGCGACTTACAAGATAGGCATCGTGGCCGGTGTCGGGGACCGGATGGCAGAAGACATTATCGAAGTAGGCAGAATTGCGGCAGAGACTTTTGACGAGATCATCATCCGGCAGGACAAGGACCTGCGCGGACGCGATGCCAATGAGATCAACAACCTCATGAAGCAGGGGATACTGTCTGCCAAACCCGACATGAAGATCACCGAGATCCAGCAGGAAACGCGCGCCCTGGCCCATGCGCTGGAGTACGCGCCGGAAGGTGCTTTCATTGCCCTTTTCTCAGAGGATATACCGGAGGCGCTCAAAATGGTGGAAAGCTTCCGGATCATCGAGCATCGCCGGATCTCCTCTTTGGAAACAGGCTCATAGTTAGGTTTAATAAGGTAAAAGTCCGGGCGTCTCTCCAAAAGAAAGGCACCCGGACTTTGCACATCAGGTAGGATTTATTAAAACAACTCAGGAAGACATGAAAAAATTTGCGATCGCTATACATGGTGGAGCCGAAAGTGTGAAACCAGGAGAGCTCGATAAAGAGAAGGAAAAAAAATACAGGGAAGGACTGGCCGAAGCGCTGAAAGCCGGCTATGAGGTCCTGGAAAAAGGGGGCAGCGCAATTGACGCGGTAGAGGCCGCCGTGAACTGCATGGAAGACAATCCCCTATTTAACGCCGGACGCGGAGGCAGTCTGACACAGCGGGGCGAAACAGAATTTGACGCGGCCCTCATGGATGGCAAAACCCTGCGTGTAGGCGCAGTCGGGGCAGTAAGATATGTCAGGAACCCGATCAGCCTGGCGAAGCTCATCCTCCAGAAATGCGATCACTGCCTGCTGGTCAGCACTGGTGCCGAAGAATTTGCGCTGCGCCATAAGTTGGAACTCCAGGACCCGGAATACTTTGTGACACCCGAAAAAGACAAGGCCTGGCGCGAAAAACAACTGGAAGGTCTGGCGAAAAAGCACAAGATGGCAGGCTCCATGTCAGATACGGTGGGTGCCGTGGCGCTGGATCAGAACGGAAACCTGGCCGCCGCCACTTCGACCGGCGGCCTGACCGACCAGATGAAAGGCCGGGTGGGCGATTCGCCGATCATTGGCGGCGGCACTTTTGCCAACAACGAGGTATGCGCGGTGAGCTGCACGGGCGAGGGAGAAGTGATCATGAAAGGGGTGCTGGCGCATGAACTGTATGCCATGATGAAGTATGCCGGAGATTCCGTGCAAAGTGCTGCCGACAAAGCCGTGAAGCTCCACGATGATAAGCTGCAGGGGGACAAAGGCCTGATAGCCATGGACTCAGAAGGAAAAATAGCCTTTGGCTTCAACACCGGCTTTATGAAACGCGGGTACTGGGAAGCGGAAGGAGAACCTTTTGTGGCCTTGTGGGAAGATGAAAAAGAAAGACCGGCAGCTACCAGAAAGCAGAAAGAGAAAGCAAAATAAGCCGGATGCGGCTTCCGCAATCCGTATACCGTATACACCTATACCTTAGCCCCTGGCTCCGAAAGCTGCCTGGGGCTATCGCTTTTCAAGCATGAGCAAACGAACTACGTCTTCTTATAAATTCTACGCTACTATCACGAGCAGTATTGCTTTTTGGCCGGCACTGATCGCTGTCGCTTTCTTTATGCTGGCTCTCTTCATGCTCTACTTTGAGAGTATTCCCCTGAGTGCATCCATTGAAAAGAAACTACCCTTCAGTATGGTGCGGGAAGAGGAAAATGCCCGCATGATACTCAGTACGCTGGCTGCCGGCACCATCTCCCTGACCGTATTCAGCTTCTCCATGGTGATGATCGTGCTGAGCCAGGCCTCTTCCAGCTTTTCACCCCGGGTGGTGCCGGGGCTCATCACGGTAAAGGCACATCAGCTTGTACTGGGGTTTTATATCGGCACCATTATTTATGCGCTGATCCTGCTGTTGAACATAAAAACACCGAAAGAAGATGTCCTCACTCCCACCCTGGCCATTCTCCTCAGCCTGTTCTTCGGGATCGTGTGCCTGGCCTTGTTTGTTTATTTCATTCACTCTATTTCCAGATCCATACAGGTAGACAATATCCTCAACCGTGTCTTTCAGAAAGCTTACAATATTCTGGAGCGGGAAGAGAAAGCCAGGGGCAGCAGCAATGCCACCGAACAGCAGCGTATAGAGCCAGCAGACTATGTTTTGCCTATCAGCAGCAATGGTTACCTGAAGCTGGTCGATATGCAGGAGCTAAGCGACCTGGCGCTAGAGCACGACCTGCAACTGGAATTGCAGGTGGAGGTAGGCGCTTTTTTGGTGGAGGGCAGGCCCCTCATGCGGTTGACCCGGGATCTGGCACAGGAACCGGAGCTGGCGCAGCAGTTGCAGGATTGCTTTGTTTTTTCGATGGATGAGGTCGTGATGGAAGACTTTGAGCAGGGTGTGAAGCAGCTATCTGAGATTGCCGTGAAAGCGTTGAGCCCAGGTATAAATGATCCGGCGACCGCTATCAAAGCCATTGACTTTCTGACGCTACTCTTTATCCGGAAAATGAAAAGTAAGGAACAGAACTGCTTTGTGGATGATCAGAATTGTGTGCGGGTAGTGGAGCAAACTGTTTCGCTGGATGAACTGCTCCACCGCTACCTGACCCCGATCCGCACCTATGGCAGTCAGGACCTGCAGGTAAACGTACGCCTGTTGCGCTGCCTGGAGAGCCTGATCCTGGCCGACTGCTCCACGCGTCATCATGTGGGTGCCCTTTCTCATCATGCCATGGCCGTTGTGTATAGCGCGCAGGAGTCACTTAAAAATCCGGTCGACAACGCCAGACTCAATGAGATGATCCACCACCTGAACACGACTTTGCCGGATGTGCTGAATCTGAATTTCCTGGAAGTATAGCACTTCCTGTTTTACGGTATTTAAACTTACCTCCCTTATTTGCATCCCACTTGCCCGGAATGCCAGGCAAAAAAGCTAATTTGCAGGCCAGATCCCAACCGGCAAAAACAGCGGAAGAACAAGCGAGATGGAGAAAGAACCGGCAGGTATAGCGATGACGACAGGCAATGGCATTGGCATCCGGAACGAACGCTCCTTGCATGCAGCTCTCAAGCAATGGTACGCCCTGCCCGAAGATCGTTTCGAGGTTCCCCTGGAAGGCTTTGTCATAGACTTGGTACGCGGGGAGCAACTGGTTGAGATTCAGACCCGCAACTTCACCGCCATCCGCCCGAAACTGCAGGCGCTCCTGGCACAATATCGCGTACACCTGCTGCACCCGATCACACTTGAAAAATGGGTGGTACAGGTTGATAAGAAAGGGACACAGACACTTTCCCGCCGAAAATCACCGGCCAAAGGCTGCCTCACCGACCTGTTTGAAGAACTGGTACGCCTGCCGGAGCTGATCAACCACGAAAATTTCACCATGGAGTTTCCGCTGATACAGGAGGAAGAAGTGCGCTGCAAAGACGGCAAAGGCAGCAAACACCGCAAGCGCGAAAGCCTCCGCGACAGGCGCCTGGTCCGAGTCGTGGAAACGCAGGTATTTCAGAGCAACCTGGATTTTCTGCAGTTTCTCCCTCCTTCCCTGCCGCAGCCTTTTTCGAACAAATGCCTGGCCGAAGCTACGCGCCTGCCCCTGCACCGCTGCCGCCAGATCACGTACTGCCTGCGCAAAATGGACGCTATCGTGGTGACCGGCAAAAGAGGAAACGAGCTCCTCTACGAGTGGTGATTTATACGAATTGCTGATCTGTCAGACGCTCGCAGCGTGCGTAGCTCCTGCGAGCGTCTGACAGATCAGCAATACCTATACCTATACCTATACCTGTGCAC
>NZ_JSYF01000312.1:0-5947 GCF_054824225.1 Pontibacter sp. HJ8 | reverse complement strand
CTTTGTATTGCACATCAGCATAAATGTTTAAATACGTTAGTGGAGTTTAAAGATGTGCAGCATATGCGAACATGCAGCAACAGGCGTAGTGAATACGCTGCTTGTATTCGCATTATGTTACAGGGTTACCCGTTACAGCTCCTGCTTTGCCAAAAGCAGGAGACACAGGTATGGAACCCGCGCACTTGTATGAGAAACCTTGGAGAGAAAAAGCTACACGTATGAGCGAAGCATCTGAAATGCTTGATTTAGTGTTGTTGGTTGATGACGATGATACTACGAATTACCTGAACAAGCGCTTGCTGAATGACATGCAGGTAGCGAAGGAGATTATGGTCCTGAGCAATGGGAAAGAGGCGCTGGACTATCTGGCCCAGGCTTGCAACGGCTCTGCTGACTCTCCTTTTAAATGCCCCGACCTGATCTTCCTGGATATAAAAATGCCGGTAATGGATGGGTTTGAGTTTCTGGAAGAATACCAGAAGCAGGGCCTGGATGCCGGAGACCATGTGATCATCCTGATGCTGACTTCTTCGGCTAGTTTTTATGACCTGGAGCGGCTCAAGGGTTTTAAAAAAGTCAAGAAACACTATTCCAAGGCGCTTACCAACCATGATGTAAAAGAGATCCTACGCGAGTTCTTTAAGAAGCGCTTCAAATCAGAATAAGAATCTTGTTACTAAACAGCAGAGCCTGTCTTCTCTTCCGGGGACAGGCTCTTTTATTTTATTCTGTTTCCTTGTCTGGCACCAGTTCACTGATCGGCCAGGTAAAGAAGAAGCGGGAACCGCGCCCCTCGGACTCCACCCATACCTGGCTGCCCTTCTCCTCCAGGATGCGCTTGACAATGGCCAGGCCAAGGCCGGAGCTGTCAACCCGCGTAAAGTTATGCCCAAGCGACTCGTATTTGGTGAAGATTTGCTGCTGGTCTGCTTTCGCAATGCCCGGGCCGTTATCCTGCACGCTGAAAAGTAGGTATTCCGGATACTGCTTGTACCCGATCTCGATTTTTGCCTGATCCGGAACGTCGTGGTACTTCACCGCATTGCCTATCAGGTTACTGAATATCTGGTCCAGGTAGATCTCCTGGGTATAGAGCATGGGTAGTTCGTGAGGGAGCGTGATACTAAATGATGCCGGTATAAAGAGAGACTCCAGCGCATTCTGCAACACAGCCTGCACATCAATTACCTGTTTGCGCAGGTTATGGTGGCCGGCCAGGGAGTAGGCCAGTATACCGGCTATCATTCTTTCCATTTTGTAGGCCTGCTCACGCAGCATCGGCAGCACAATGGCAGCCTCTTCTCTGTCATCCGTCAGCATGCAGGTTTCCAGCAGGGCGGTCAGCCCGTTTATATTCTGGAGCGGCGCCCGCAGGTCATGGGATACCGTATGGGCAAAGGCATCCAGGTCGTTGTTCACTTTCTGCAGCAGGAGGTTTTTTCGCTCCTGCTCCTCCGACAGCGACTTGATTTCGGTGTTGGACCGCTGCAACTGCATGTTCAGCCGCCCGATCTCCTGCAGCTGATGCTCTGCCTCCAGGTTGCGCAGGCGCAGCTGCTCCAGCAACTCCAGTTGCTGCATGTACTGCTTCTTGATTTCGGCGTAAGGCGATAGGTTGGTATCCTCGTCGAGTTCCCGCACCCACTGTTCCTGCATCGCCTTTGTTATAATAGGAGCCTTTACAGGTATGCGCTTGCGCAGCGTTACGCTGGTGCCCTGCTCACTCTCGGTTCTGATATGGAAGAAGTCCACCAGCTTGCGAGAGTTATGGATGCCGAAACCTTTCTCGGATGCGCTGCTGTAGCTGGCGCGGGTATAGATCTGGTCCAGGTTGCCTATGCCGCGCCCCCGGTCCGTGATGCTGGCCTCCAGGTAATTGAAGCCTCCCTCACTCACCACACTGAACTGTATGTTGCCGTTGCCGACATGCTCGATCACATTCCGGCAGATTTCTGATACGGCCGTGGCAAACTTGGTCTGGTTGGCCAGGGCCATACCTGCACGCTCCGACAGCTGCATGGCCCGCTTGTAGGCCAGCACCACATCCAGTTCATTTGAAATATTGAGTTTGAGCATGCTCCGTTCCATACCTTAAATTTTTGATTTGCACACCAGTACGAGCGTGTCATCAGTGTGGCGGCTGTGGCTCATATACAGTACGGCCGCAATGGTGGTAGCCATGTGGCGGTGGAGGTTCGGGTATTTACCTAGTTCCCACCTGGATTTCAACCCGTCGGAGTGAACGATCAGCAGTTTGTTGCGCCCCCACTCTAGGGAGTGGTTGCTGAATGATCCGGGTACGTTGTGCCCCAGTATGCCATTATAGGAAATAACATTTTTGTACGTAGCGTTCCCTGCCACAAGTTGCGGGGAGAACAGCTTACCGGCAATGTTGCCGATGCCACAGTAACTGATGGTATTGTTGCGGATATCAATGAAAGCGGCAAATCCTACGGCGCCGCGCGTACGCTTGATATTCTCATGTATAGCCCGCAGTGCACTGGCCGGGTCACTCACCGGTTGCTTGCAGAACGTTTCTACGGCCTGCTGCGCTGCCTCGTGCGCGTAGGCGCCATGTCCGAGCCCATCCATGGCCAGCAGGAAAACGGCATGCTCTTTTTTGATGACGGCAAAGCCATCGCCGCAGTCCACTTCTTTCGGTTTGGGCACCAGGATGCTGCCGATCTCTATGTGTGCATTGATGCTGGCGCCTTTGGACTTGCTCTTGAATACCTGAGAAACGATAATGGTTCCTACGTCCGGATGGGAGTACATGTCGAAGATGTCAGACTGTCTTCTGATGGCACCCAGTCCTTCACCAGCAGAGCCGTAGGTTGAAACGCCATCTTCCAGCATGCGCTCCGGTTCACGCATGCCCGGGCCGCTGTCCAGGCAGATGATCTCAATCCCACGGATGGGTTTGCCGATCGCCTTCACCAGCAACTCGCCTCCCTGTGGGGAATGCTTGGACAGGTTGGAGACCAGTTCCGATACGATGATATTGACCTTGCCTACCTCGGCCGCAGAAAGTGCGAAACTTTCCGCCAACCGGGCAATATCCTTTTTGACCAAGCTGGCAAAACTTCTGTCAGGTACTGTGAAGCGGTGGTGTTGATTAACGTCCATGTTTCCAATGGATAACAGTAATAGTTGTGCCCTGACCAGGTTGGCTTTTGAGGTCAAACTCATTTACAAGCCGTTTGGCGCCAGGTAATCCCAGCCCCAGGCTTTTTCCGGTGGAGTAGCCATCCTTCATAGCCAGTGCTATATCCGGTATACCCGGTCCCTGATCTGTAAAAGTTAATCTAATGCCGGTTTTGGCATTGCTGCTGATAATTTCCAGAATCACTCTGCCTCCCTTAGCATATTTCAGCATGTTTCGTACCAGTTCACTGGCAGCGGTGATAAGTTTGGTTTGATTGACAAGGCTCATGCCTATTTTGGTACTGAATTCTCGTACCCTGTTCCGAAAGGGGACAACGTCCTGCTCGCGCACGATTTCCATCGTGTCTTTAGTCATTACGATCATTCGGATCTTCCTCTTCTTCCTCCTCCTGGTATAAGTAATTTCCCATTTTGCTGCCCAGCAGCTCCATCCCTTTTTCTACATTGAGCGCCGTATAGACGCCTTGCAGCGTCAGGCCCAGTTCTACCAGTGTAATAGCCACGGCAGGTTGCATGCCCACTACGACTGTCTCTGCATCCATGATGCGGGACATAGATGCAATGTTGCCGAGTATGCGCCCCATGAAGGAATCGACAATACTGACGGCTGAAATATCGATCAGCACACCCCGCGCTCCTGTCTGACTAACCATGGAGATCAGGTCGTTCTCCAGGTTCAGGGCAAGCCTGTCGTAAAGGTCCACCTGAATGGTTACAAGCAGGAAGGGCCCCATTTTAAGAATTGGTATTCTTTCCATTCGCTTACCTCAATATTCTTGGTCCTGTCGTTTTATTATCTGATCTTCTTACTTCCAGGTTCGTCATGCTGAATGCAAGCTGCAGCGCGCTGGCCAGGGTAGCCTTTGTGTTGATATTGGAAAGGTCTATACCCAGGTGCACAATGGTCTGAGCGATCTCGGCACGTATACCGCTGATGATACACTCTGCGCCCATCAGCCTGGTTGCGCTTACGGTCTTGATCAGGTGTTGCGCCACCAGGGAGTCTACTGCCGGTACACCGGATATGTCCAGGATGGCGATCGTGCTTCCTGTGTTGACGATTTCCTGCAACAGGTTTTCCATCACGATCTGCGTACGGGCGCTGTCCAGGGTACCAATGATAGGCAGTGCCAGGATGCCGTTCCATACCCGGATCACCGGTGTGGATATTTCGCTTATCTCATCTGTCTGACGTAGGATAACTTCTTCACGTCCTTTGATGAAAGTCTCGAAGGTAACGATGCTGAGCTTGTCGAGCAGGTTGTTGATGGAGAGAACTTCTTTGTAGAGTGTGGCCGCATCATCGGCACGTTCCTGCTCCAGTACAAAGGTCAGGGCTTGCTTCAGGCTCAGCACATACTGGGCTGTTTCGCGTGGGCTGAATCCCTGACGGGCGCGGGTAATGGATATATCGCGCAGCGTATCTGTGATCAGTTCATATTCCAGCGAATACACATCTTCGTAGTTGTCTTTGCCAATGGTGCGAAGCAAGGCGTCCAGCATCTCCTCTGACTGGCGGAGCAGTTCGTCGTTCGTCATCAGGTCGTCGCGCAAGCCAGCGTCTGACAATTGGTTCTGCATCCACTTCTCGAGGATGATCTCCCTGTTCTTTTGTAATACTTGTGCCGTTGTGTTCATGATAGGGCCAAACGTAGCTCGTTTGCTAATTGTTATGGGTGGAATTGAAAAACTGGAAAGCGTTCAGGATGGAAACGATGCAAGCAGGTTCCTTATCTGAGTTGCTAAGGTACGCAATACAATTAATACTTAATTTTATCATTTTATACGTAGTCCGGATTTTTGCCTTTGCTTGAGGAGGTATAGGAAACATCGCAGGAGGACAGATAAAGGTCAGCCTGCTACAAAAAACAGGCTACCATACCGGCTGGTTGTTAACGTATACAGGATGCATCAGGTTTTGATGCTCGTAAATTGTATTAAAAATACGACGCTATGAAAAATGTAATGCGAAGGTATAGTCAGCTATTGTTGTGTATGATCCTGGTAGCCTGCGCGCCGTCTACAAAAATTACCTCCGAGCCAGGTCCGGGCTTTAGCCTGTCGGCTTACCAGACCTTCTCTTTTATGGAGGTGGACGCCTCGGGCGATGGGCTGGGCAATGACTACCAGCCGCAGGTAAATTACCTGCAGGAAGAAATTGCCCGTCAGCTGGAAATGCGGGGACTAAAGCGCAGCACCGGGGAAGCCGACCTGCTCATCAACCTGGGCATCGTGGTGGATGAACAGGTGCAGACCCGCCAAACCGATATCCGCTCGGACCCGCCGCAGTATATTGGCCAGCGCCGCTATACCTGGAAGAGCAGGGAAGTAGAGGTGGGGCGCTACAATGTCGGGACGGTATCGGTGCACCTGGTAGACCGCCAACGAAATGAGCTGGTATGGCAGGGTACGGCGGAGCGGGTGCTGTCTGACAAAACAGAGAAGCAGCAGGAGCAGATCTCGAAAGGAATGGAAAAGCTGATCGGCAGTATACCTGGATAAGGCCCGCTATACCTGCTGGCGTTTAGTAGAAAATAAAAAAAAGCCTTGTAGCGCTACAAGGCTTTTTTTTATTGGTACTCAGCCGTTGGTTTTCCAACGACCGAAATGACCGGTAAGCATCTTAAGGGTTATAATTTCTTGAACTTATAGGTATAGACCCCTTTTCTGGAAGTAACGGTAATGCTGTCGCCATTGCTGTTGACGGTTCTGTATCCTGCCCAGTTCACGGTCGCCTCCCATACCATCGATTGCGCATCCATCGACAGGACTTTGTAAT
>NZ_JSYF01000311.1:0-4797 GCF_054824225.1 Pontibacter sp. HJ8 | reverse complement strand
AACGGCTTCTGTTCATGAACAGAAGCCGTTTTTGGTTTTGCTAGGATCCTATACCTTATCGCAGTCTGTCGACGGACCGTACCAGGTCCTCGTCGCGTTTGATGAATCGGTTGGCCAGGGCGTTGAGCAGCAGCGCCAGTATTGGCATGTAAAACCCTGCCTCGTAGTTGGCATCGTTACCCGTTGCCATGGCGTTACCCTGGTAGTTGGCGTAGTAGAAAGCAGTGCCGAAAAGCGCTACCATGACCAGCGTGTTGATGAGGCCGAACTTCATCTGTGTCATGCGGCTCTTGTACTGGAAGATCTCATAGATGGCTATACCTGCTGCTACAATCGCCAGGATGGCAATAGCAATAGCGCTTTGATTTGGTTGGCTGCTGGCTTGCGCGGTTTCACCAAGTGTACTGAGCGGCTCACTAGACAGCTCCCATGCCGTGAGTACGACCTCTTCACCAGTGGTAGCGTCGGTCTTGGACCAGATGGGCAAAAACAGCAGCGATACCATCGCGATCACCAGCAGCGTCAGAAATACGGTTTGAATTCTTTGTATCATAAAGGGGTTAATTTAACTTGCAACGACTGCAAAATTAGACAAAGACCTGTAAAACAAAAATTGATGAGCACAGCTTATATAATTGATATAGTCAGAACACCTGTTGGCAAGTTTGGCGGGACCCTCAGCAGCGTCCGTCCCGACGACCTGGCAGCGCATGTGCTCAGGGAGCTGATGGCCCGCAATCCGCAGCTGGACCCGGCTTTGATCGAGGATGTGGTGCTGGGCGCGGCCAACCAGGCCGGCGAAGACAACCGCAACGTGGCCCGTATGGCGCTGCTGCTGGCGGGGCTGCCGTACAGCATAGGCGGCGTGACCGTGAACAGACTATGTGCCTCCGGCCTGCAGGCGATCATGGATGCTTCCCGCGCTATCACGAGCGGTGACGGCGACATATACCTGGCCGGTGGCGTGGAAAGCATGACCCGTGCGCCTTTCGTAATGGCCAAAGCCGAAACGCCTTTTGCCCGCTCTGCCGAAATATACGATACCACCATTGGCTGGCGCTTCACCAACGAGAATCTGTCGGCGATGCATCATCCCTTCACGATGGGCGAAACGGCGGAGAATGTGGCCGAACGCGAAGGTGTTTCACGTGAAGCGCAGGATGAATTTGCTCACAACTCCCAACTCAACTACAAAGCCGCTGCCGAGGCCGGCAGGTTCCGGGACGAGATTGTGGCCGTACCCATACCACAGCGTAAGGGCGAGTCTGTCGTGTTCGACACCGATGAGCACCCGCGCCTGTCGTCGGTCGAGAAACTGGGTACCTTAGCGGGCGCCTTCAAAAAAGGAGGTTCTGTAACGGCCGGTAACGCATCGGGTATAAACGATGGCGCAGCCGCTTCTTTGATCGTGAGCGAAGCCATGGTAAAACGCCTGAACCTGCAGCCTATGGCCCGCGTGGTAGCTATGGCTGTGGCGGGTGTGGAGCCGGCCTATATGGGCATGGGACCGGTGCCGGCTACCCTGAAAGCTTTGAAACGGGCCGGCCTCACCATCAGCGACATTGGCCTGGCTGAGATCAACGAGGCCTTTGCAGCCCAGGCTATACCTTGCGTGCGCGACCTGGGCATCGACCCGGCGATCGTCAACGTGAATGGCGGCTCTATTGCCATCGGTCACCCCCTGGGAGCCAGCGGCACCCGCATTTCAGCCACGCTGCTGCATGAGATGAAGCGGCGGGAGAACATCAGGTATGGCCTGGCAACCATGTGTGTGGGCGTAGGCCAGGGCGCGGCAATCATTTACGAAAAACTATAAGAGCAGCCTGCTGCTGTGAGAAAGAAAGGCCGTTCTGCGCAAGCAAGGCGGCCTTTTCGGCATTTAATCGGAGCTGGCACAAATATCAGGTATAGCTATATAGCTTTCTGGTATATACTTTGCATACACTTCATCAAACCTAAAACAAAAGCTTATGAAAAAGTTAATGACATTGGTATTGGTAGGTATAATGGCCTTTGGGACTCTGCTAGCCACAGCCGCAGACCACGATGGTGACAAAGGTAAAAAGAAAGGCAAACCCTCTTTTGTAGATGAAAAGCATCGGGCACACGCCGAATGGAAGCGGGAGAAAGAATATGAGAAAGCCCGCAAAAAGCAATATAGGGATTACGATGACGACGATGATCGCTGGGAAGATAGAAGAAGAGATGACGAACGTTGGGAGCGCAGAAGAGAAGATGAAAGAAGAGCAGAACGCTGTGAACGGGACAGAGACAACGAACGCTGGGGCAGAACGGGCGACACACGCCGGGAGATCCCCGGCAGCCGCAAAGACCGCGACCGCTCTTTGGCAAAAGTAATTTTGGAAGAAAGACACAAAAGCGAAAACAGACGCTAACAAACTTTGTTAACGTTCTAATCAGCCCGGTGCTGATAGGATAAAGACCCTGAAGAAGACTATTATCCTGGTTTGGAAGGCTGCCTGTACACAGGCAGCCTTTTTTGCTATCTTTGCTTCATGCGGTACTTTTTAGAGATAGCCTATGACGGCACCCGTTTTCATGGATGGCAGCTACAGCCCAATGCCCTGTCGGTGCAGGAGGTGCTGGACGATTGCCTGAGCAAGATATTACGACAGCCGATCACGTCGACAGGCAGTGGGCGCACTGATACCGGCGTGCATGCCAGCCAGCAGTTCGTGCACTTTGATGTGGCGCAGGAGCTGGACACAGAGGAGATGGTCTACCGCTTCAACCGCCTGCTGCCGGCCGATATTGTGGCCCGGAACCTATACCTGGTTGCAGACGATGCCCATGCCCGGTTCGATGCCTTCGCCCGTACCTACCACTACCATGTCACGCTTGCCCGGGATCCCTTCAAAAGATACTACGCTACTTACCTGCCCCGTTCCGTAGATGTGGCGCGGATGAACGAGGCAGCCGCTGTTTTGCTCCGCTACAAGGACTTTACCACTTTCAGCAAAGTAAAAGGCGATACCAAACACTACAACTGCGATATGTACGAAGCCGTATGGCAGCAGGAAGGTACGGAGCTGGTCTTTACCATCCGGGCCAACCGCTTTCTGAGAGGTATGGTGCGCCTGGTAGTCGGTACACTGCTGGACGTGGGCCGCGGCAAGATCACGGTAGCCGGCTTTGAGCAGATCATCGCCAGCCAGGACCGCAGCAAGTCCAGCGGAGCCGCTCCCTCCGAAGGCCTATACCTGGCGCGGGTAGAGTACCCGGAGCACATTTTCAAGACGTCACCCATAACAAACTGATAACCCTATGCAATTAGAAGAAGACCAGAACGGGCCGCACCTCAACGGCAAGCACCTGCGCCCCGAGAGTTTGATGATGAGTTACGGGTACAACCCGGAGTGGTCGGAGATGGCCGTGAAAGCCCCGATCTACCAGACCTCTACCTTTGTCTTTAAAAATGCCGAAGAGGGCAAGGCTTTTTTTGAGCTGGCGTACGGCCTGCGCGAGAAGAACGCCGAGGAGCAGCTGGGCCTCATCTACAGCCGCCTCAACAATCCCGACCTGGAAATCCTCGAAAACCGCCTCCGCTTCTGGGATGGCGCCGAAGACGCAGCCGTGTTTGCCAGTGGTATGGCGGCCATCAGTACGGCGCTGCTGGCTTTGCTCAAGCCCGGTGACGTGATCCTGCACAGCGAACCCATCTACGGCGGCTCCGACTACTACATCAAAAACATCCTGCCCAAGTTTGGCGTGCAAAGCATGGGTTTCCGGGCCAATACTCCGATCGGGGAAGTAGAGAAAATGCTGGAAGAAGCAGGGGTAGCCGGCAAACTGGCCATGATCTTCATCGAGACGCCGGCCAACCCGACCAACCACCTGGTAGACATTGAGGCTTGTGCAGCTCTGGCCCGGAAATATTCCACAGCTGATAAAAAAGTAGTGGTGGCCGTAGACAATACCTTCCTGGGCCCGGTATTTTCGCACCCGCTCCAGCACGGCGCCGATCTGATCTTATACTCGGCCACGAAGTATATCGGCGGCCACTCCGACCTGATTGCAGGGGCCTGCGCGGGCTCTGCCGCCCTGATGAAGCAGGTGAAAGGCATGCGTACCTTCATGGGCTCCATGGCCAGCCCCTGGACCGGGTGGATGCTGATGCGAAGCCTCGAAACACTGAAGATACGCATGGAGTGCCAGGCACGCGGCGCCGAAGTGGTGGCCGCTTACCTGAAAGAACACCCGCTGGTAGACAAGATCTACTACCTGGGGTATCTGCAGGACAATCCGCAACAGCAGGCCATCTACGACAAGCAGTGCAAGGCAGCCGGGTCTATGATCTCATTCGATATCAAAGGCGGCGAGAAAGAGGCCTTCACGTTCCTCAACAACCTGAAGCTCATCAAGCTGGCGGTGAGTTTAGGCGGAACAGAGTCGCTGGCCGAGCACCCTGCCTCCATGACGCATTCGGATATCAGCCCGGCGGACCGTGCCGTGATGGGGATAGGCGAAGGTATGGTGCGTATCTCGGTAGGAGTAGAGCACCCTGAGGACATTATCTCGGATATTGAACAGGCGCTGGCGAAAGTGGCTATACCTGCAGAAGCGGAGGTATAGGTATAAAATTTCATTCAAGCCCTCTTCTCCAAAAAAGGAGAGGGCTTTTTGTGCTTTCAAGCCTAAGCGCTATACCTGATAAAACCCGAAAATCCTGAAGCAAAAACCATTAACTTTGCAAGCGGTTAGGTATAGACGGCCGTATAGAAGGAGTTGTGCAGGCGTTTATACCGTAAGTTTAGCGTGAGCGCAACTTGTGGTGGA
>NZ_JSYF01000310.1:0-6958 GCF_054824225.1 Pontibacter sp. HJ8 | reverse complement strand
GTTCTTTAAGTTCATTGGCAGGCGGTCCGGGAACGAGATCCTGACCATAACAGGCGATGTCCTGAACCAGATCGGGCAACTGGCCGGCTACTACTGGTACATGGGACTTGGCTTTGTTGTGCTCCTCGTCGCTATCGCCAGGGTATACCCGAAAGCAGCTCTTATACCGCACCAGCCGCCTGTACTGTGGAAACGCTACCTTCGGCTGCTGCTCGTAGCGGCCTTTGTGGTGCTGGGCATACGCGGAGGCATACAACTCAAACCGCTCCGGCCGGCGCACGCCTTTGTACTCGAGCCTGCCGTACTGGGGCATTTGTCGCTCAACAGTCCGTTCACTTTTATCAAGAGTATCGGAAAGTCGAAGCTGGAAGAAAAGCACTATTTCGCTTCGGATGCAGAGTTACTGGCTGCTATGAACTTTGATCCAAATAAATATGCACAACCGCAGGATTCGCCGCTTCAGGAAAATGTGGTGCTGATCATCCTGGAAAGTTTTGCTTCCGAATATGTGGGTGCCCTCAACAACGGGCAAGGCTATACCCCGTTCCTGGATTCCCTGGCGAAGGAAGGGCTGCTGTTCCGAAACAACTTTGCCAACGGGCGAAAATCCATCGAAGCATTGCCTTCCATCATGTCGGGCTTGCCTTCGCTGCTGCAGGAGCCTTATATTATCTCTCCTTACCAGTCGAACACCCTCTACAGTATAGGCCACCTGCTGCGCGACGCCGGGTATGAATCCGCTTTCTTTCACGGAGCGACAAATGGGACGATGGGCTTCAATGAGTTTACGCGCATGTCAGGTATAGCCCGCTACTATGGCCTGGATGAGTATCCGTCGGAATTGCGGGAACGGGACTATGACGGGAATTGGGGAATCTTTGATGAACCTTACCTGCAGTACGTAGCAGGTGAGCTGAATACGATCCGGCAACCTTTCTTTGCGACGCTCTTTACACTCAGTTCGCATCACCCCTATACCGTTCCGGACAAGTATAAGAATAAGTTTCCGAAGGGCGAACTGGAGATTCATGAATCAGTCGGCTACGCGGATCATGCCCTGCGAGCCTTCTTTGAAACAGCCTCCAAACAGCCCTGGTACCAGAATACGCTGTTTATACTTGTGGCCGATCATACGCAAAAGAGCATCCGGCCGGAATACCAGAACGAACTGGGTTTCTTCCGGGTGCCTTTGCTGCTGTTTCACCCTGGCAAGAAACTACAGGCGGATGAACAGAAAGTAACCCAACACGCCGATATTCTGCCGACCCTGGTAGACTACCTGAACCTGCCCACCGACAAGCTGCTCCCTTTCGGACAATCGGTACTGGATACGGCGGGTACGGGACACGCCTTGTTTTATAACGGGGCCTCCTACTTTATGGTGCAACAGCAGGGTGTCACCGAGCTCACGGCGGATGATCAGACCCGGTTCTATACCTACCCGGATATGGCCCCTGCCTCTCCATCCGAACTTCAGGAAAAACAACTCAAAGCGTACGTACAGTACTTCCGCAACAAGATGGTGGCCAACGATCTATACCCTTGGCGGAAGGAGAAGTAGCGGCTACAGGAGCGTCTGGAATACCGGGATTTCCTGTAGTGGCTGAAACCGGCGGCTCTCGAAGTCCACTTCCCAGCAGTAGTGCTCCAGGCCGTTGGTAATCACCACATACCGGGCCTGGAGGACCTGGTTATAGACCGATACCTGTTTGACTACTTCCTGCGTAATGGGCACATGCGCCGCCTTACATTCCACCAGCAGGTGTGGCTTTCCCCGCTGGTCATACACGCACATATCGGTGCGCTTCTGTAACTTGTTATAGGTGGTGCCGCGTTCTATACTGATAAGGCTCCTGGGATAGCGGAGCGCACCGGTGAGGTAGTGCATGAAATGCTGCCGCACCCACTCTTCGGGGGTGAGGGGAACATATTTCCTGCGGAGGGCATCAAAAATCACGGAGTTAGTTCCGGATTGTTTAATTTTGTACGCAAATGGCGGCAGGTTCAGCATTTCCATACCGCAATTTACCATTTTTGCAGCTCCGCCCCAGCGTAAGATTTGCCAAGGCGGTTTTTTTATATCTATTTATTTATATATTTAACCCATGAAGACGAAAGAGGAAATAGTAGGCGACTGGCTCCCGAGGTATACCGGCGTGCCATTGGACGAGTTTGGAGAATATATTCTGCTGACCAACTTTATCAATTACGTACGCATGTTCGCCGACCGGTTTGGCGTTGAGATCAGAGGCCTGGACAAACCCATGCAAACGGCTACGGCCAACAACATTACCATCATCAACTTTGGTATGGGGAGTGCGATGGCAGCCACGGTAATGGACCTGCTCTCCGCTATCAAGCCAAAAGCAGCCCTGTTTCTGGGCAAGTGTGGTGGCCTTAAAAGAAAAACCCAGATCGGGGACCTGATCCTGCCAATCGCAGCGATCCGGGGCGAAGGTACTTCTGATGACTACCTCCCCCCTGAAATTCCGGCTTTGCCTTCGTTCCGTTTGCAGCGTGCCGTCTCGTCCATGATCAAAAAGCACGAAATGGACTACTGGACCGGCACCGTGTATACCACCAACCGCCGCGTATGGGAGCATGATGAAGATTTCAAAGAGTACCTGCGCCAGATCCGGGCCATGGGCATCGACATGGAGACGGCTACCATCTTTACGGTGGGCTTCATCAACGAAATTCCCCATGGCGCCCTGCTGCTGGTGTCCGACAACCCGATGATCCCGGAAGGTGTGAAAACATCGGAAAGCGACAAACTGGTGACGAGTAACTATGTAGAAAAGCACCTGAGTATAGGTATAGATTCCCTGATCGAACTCATCAACTCCGGTGAATCTGTTAAACACATGCGTTTCGAATAAAAACCACACATGAAAAAAACACTACGCACTTTTGCAGCTACTGCCCTGTTGGGGATCACCCTCCTAAGCAGCTGTTCCCGCACCGAGTCAGTTGACCTGATCGTTTTCAATGGTACTGTCTATACGGTAAATGACAATTTTGACCAGGCAGAAGCTTTTGCCGTGAAAGATGGTAAGATTGTAGCGGTAGGCACGACAGCCGAGATCCGTGAGAAATTTAAGGCTTCAGAAGAACTGGACGCGGAAGGGAAAACCATTTACCCGGGTCTGATTGACGGCCACGCCCACTTCTTCCGCTATGGCCTGGATCTGCAGTCAGCTGATCTGGTGGGCACGACCTCGTTCAAAGAAGTAGTTCAGAAAGTAGTAGACCAGCGCAAGCAATACCCGGATGCCGAATGGATTGAAGGCCGAGGCTGGGACCAGAACGACTGGGCAGTGAAGGAATTCCCGACCAAAGATACCCTCGACCTCCTCTTCCCGGACACACCGGTCCTCCTTACCCGTATAGATGGCCACGGCGCCTTAGCGAATCAGAAAGCCCTGGACCTGGCAGGTATAACAACTCAGACCAAAATGGTAGGCGGCCTGGTAGAAGTGGAAGGCGGCCTTATGACCGGTATACTGATTGACAATGCGATCGGGTTGGTTGCTTCCAAGATACCGGAAGCCAATGAGCAGCAACAACGCCAGGCACTGCAGACCGCGGAAGCAAAATGTTTCGCCGTAGGCCTTACCTCTGTTGCGGATGCCGGCCTGGACAAGGCCAACGTAGACCTGATGGACGCCATGCAAAAAAGTGGTGAGCTCCAGATGCGTGTATATGCCATGATGAATCCGGGTAAGATTAACCAGGACCACTACTTCCAGAATGGCCCTTACAAGACGGACAGGATGAACGTGCGCTCTTTCAAGGTATACTCTGACGGCGCTTTGGGTTCAAGGGGAGCCAACCTGCTGAAACCATACAGCGACCGCCCCGGCCACTACGGCTTTCTGCTCGCCACGGAGCAGGAGTTCCGTGACATAGCCGCCTTACTCAATAAGCATGGCTTCCAGATGAACACGCATGCCATTGGCGACTCAGCCAACCGCCTATTGCTCGACATCTACGCCGAGGTACTGGGAGGCAAAAACGACAAACGCTGGCGCATAGAGCATGCCCAGATCGTGAATCCTGCTGATATGGCCAAGTATGGCAACAACAGCGTGATCCCATCGGTGCAGCCTACGCACGCCACCTCAGATATGTACTGGGCCGGCGATCGGCTGGGCAAGGAACGGATCAAGCATGCCTATCCTTTCAAAGAGCTGCTGGATCAGAACGGCTACATCCCGCTGGGCAGCGATTTCCCGGTAGAGGACATCAACCCGGTCTATGGTTTTCATGCGGCCGTAGCCCGTCAGGATGGGAAAAACTATCCGGAGGGTGGCTTTCAGATGGAAAATGCCCTGAGCCGCCAGGAAGCCATGCGCGGGATGACCGTATGGGCTGCGAAGGCTGCATTTGAGGAGAATGAGAAAGGGAGCATCGAACCCGGCAAGTTCGCCGATTTTATTCTGGTCGACCGCGACCTGATGACTATTGCCCCGGAACAAATGCGCGGCCTGCAGGTACTCCGCACCTTCGTGAACGGCAAGCAGGTGTATAAGAAGTAGAGTTAAGAGTTAAGAGTTAAGAATTCACAGCTCTTTAACTACATGAATGAAAGTCCGCAGGAGGTTTAACTTCTGCGGACTTTTTTGTTTGTAAATTCACACCTCCTGGTAAAACATAAGGCGAAATGATGTAAATCAGAAGCGGCTGCCCAAATGAGTAGCCGCTTCTGATTTAACCTGACTGAAAAAGCTATACCTGTTAGTTTATTTAGCTCAATGCAGGCTGTCCTTCTTCCCGTGCTTCCAGTAATTTTCTTCCTTTGATCAGTGACAGGAAGATAAGACCCAGCGCAAAGAATACGATCAGGGCTAGTATGCTGTAGCGCATAGAGCCTGTTACCTGCGCGATGGCGCCATAGGCCAGCGTACCGAGCACGATCGAGACCTTCTCCGTCACATCATAGAAGCTGAAAAAAGAAGCATTGTCTTTGGTTGTGGCAGGTATAAGTTTTGAGTAGGTAGAGCGGGATAGCGACTGTATACCGCCCATGACCGAGCCAACAACTGCTGCCAGCACATAAAATTCCAGCGCACTGGTGATAAAGTAAGCGGCCACACAAATGCAGATCCAAACCATGACTGCTACAATCAATGCCCGGATGTTGCCATACCTGGAAGACAGAAAAGCAAATCCATAAGCGCCCGCTATGGCGACCAGCTGTATAATGAGGATGGTCACAATCAGGGCATGGCTGGGCAGTTGCAGCACCTCTATCCCGAAGATCGTCGCCACATACATCACGGTCTGCACCCCCATGTTAAAAAAGAAGTAGGCCAGCAGAAAACTCTTGAGCAAAGGCAGGCCCTTTACCTGGTGCAGCACCTGCTGTAGCTCTTTAAAGCCGTTGAGTATCCAGCTGCCCTGCGGATTGCGTTTGTAGATGTTAGCCGGCAGGTGATAAAAGGTATACTGCGCAAAGCCAAACCACCACAATCCTGTAGTGAGGAAAGCGATGCGCGGGGGAAGGCTCGTATTCGTTTCTGCGATTCCAAACCACCCTGGCTGCAGGATCATGGCCAGGTTAAAGAGCAACAACAGGACACTGCCGATATACCCCATGGCAAAGCCACGGGCACTCAGCCGGTCAAACTGGTCTTCCGTAGCGATTTCGGGCAGGTACGAGTTATAGAACACAATACTGCCGCTAAAGCCGATGGAAGAGAATACAAACAGAATCATAGACACAGAGAACGTCTCCCTGGTGAAGAAAAATAAGCCTGCGCAGGAAAGGGAGCCGATGTAGCAAAACAACTGCATGAATAACTTTTTGCGGCCACTATAGTCAGCTATGGAGGTCAACAAAGGGCTCATCGCTGCTATGATCAGGAAAGAACCTGATATTGCGTAAGAGAATAGCACAGAACTTTGCAGATTGAAACCCAGGAAGTTGACCACCGTGGAAGCTGTTTCCGGGTGTTTGGCCACCGCACTATAATATATCGGGAAAATCGTCGATATGATCACCAGTGAATAGACTGAGTTGGCCCAGTCATAAAAACACCAGGCCTTGGTAACAGTAGGGTTATTCTTTTGCATAGCAGAAATATATATAAAATCTATTCAGCTGATTCAGACTAAAGTAAGAAATTCTTTTGCTTAACACCCTGGCAGGCAGGTACTCCCCTGCCGGGTTATCGAATTCAGTTAAATTCAGTTGACAGCGCAGGGCATGGCAGAACTGCTACCTACTTTGGCAGCTCTACCTGAGGCGAGGCTGGGTACGTGATTCTTTATCTTTCAGTATCTGTAAAATGAGATCCCAAAGATGCTCATAGGGCACGATCTCAATTTCAGCATACGCATCCCCGGGCGCAGGCGTCGCCATCAGCTTCTTATACAAGTTCTCTCCTTTCTGACGGCATTGCACGACATCAAAATCTTCGGTAACCACCAGCATCAGCAGCTTCAGGAAAAGTTTGCTCCTTAAACTGAAGACATCCTTTAAGTGAGTTGAAATATATTTCTTGAGGCTCTCGATCCGGTATAAGAGGGCTTCTGCATCGCCCTTTTCAAGTAGGTATATAAACTGTAGCGTTAGAATTGCCACGTTAAAACCGAGCTTATCTTTGCTGTATTCGGGCAGAGAAAGCAGGTACGGATTCTTGGCTTCCTGACTAATCGAGGTAGCTTCTGAATAAACGAGCCTGAAGTACGCCTGGTACAGCATCCAACGTTCCTTTGCTGTGGTAGGAATATTCTTGAAAGCGTTATTGTTAAATACCTTCTGCAACAACAGGTTACCCAAGGTATACTGCTTCGCATGAACTGCCAGCAGAAAATAGTTCTCCATATAAGCAAACCAGTTCTGGGACGAAGTTTTATATAAGGGCAAATTTAGCTCTGCGTAGTACAAGCCGTTCTCAAAGTCTTTGGCACGAAGGTGAGCATATACCAACACGAAATTGTTGTAAATCAGGTC